>JAFGVO010000328.1 GCA_016937935.1 Deltaproteobacteria bacterium
ACTCGCATCAGGTTTACCTCCTGACGTCACTATAACACAGGATCTTATAAAAAGATACATAATGCCCATCAATTTTAAATCACTACATTAGTTCGTTTTCAATTTGTAAAGTGGTATGCCCGATCCCGAATTCATGTTTGAGCTTTTCCTGCAAGTTTGAAATAAATTCATTGCTTGACCCTTTTGGCATTATCAGGTGAGCTGTCAGGGCTGTTTGCGTTGTACTCATTGCCCAAACATGCAAATCGTGAATCCCTTCGACTCCGTTTTGTGATAAAATAAAATTGTACACTTTTTCGAGTTCTATATGTTTTGGCACGGCATCCAATGCCAAATTGATAGAATCGGCAAACAAACGTAAAGTGCCCCAAAGAATAACGCCAATGATGATAAAACTCATAACAGGGTCAATCCACTGGATTCCGGTAAGGTAAATCAATAATCCGCCGACAAGTACGCCTGAAGAAACAGCAGCATCGGCTGCCATATGCATAAATGCGCCTTTAATGTTCAGATCGTCCTTTTGACCGCTCATAAACAACAGAGCTGTGATGGTATTAATTACCACACCTGTTCCTGCAACAATCATCACCTGAATTCCTGCAACGGGTTGGGGATTTTTAAATTTATCTATGGCGTTCCAGGCAATGGCGATAACTGCTCCAAAAAGTAAAAGTGCATTTAGCACAGACACCAATATGGTTGTTTTTCGCAGCCCGTAAGTGTACTTGCCTTTGGGTTTTATGGAAGCGAGCCCAATCGCTGCCCAGGCAAAAACCAAACTCAACACATCGCTGGCATTATGACCGGCATCAGCCAACAATGCGGAGGAATTGGCGAGCAGACCAAAAAAAAGTTCAACAGCTACAAATGTAACATTTAAACCAATGCCAATGGCAAACGCTCTGCCGTGTGATTTTTGTGTAATGTGTTCGTCCGAATGTGCCATATTTTTTGTTTTCAAATGCCAGTATACTGAAAGGCATACAGAAAAAACAAACCACCTTTTTTCTTATTTTTGCACGGGGCTTTTATTATCCTAAAGTCATAATTAATATTGTTCATTATTTGGATATAGCATTTGAGGGGAGGATTTTACAAGAAAACTTATTGTAACGAAAATGTCACCTTCAGCTTACCCTTAAACATCACATCTTCCCATACCCTTGACACCTCACCTTGACAAAGAAGAGATGCATCACTAATAATTTAGTCAACTATTTATAAGGAGATTATATGGCTTCACAAAATCCTGTCTATTGCAATGAATGTAAGTTTCTTGCTGTCGCCCGAGTAAACGATGTACCTTATTGCGCTAATTGTCTTGAGAAAAAACTCGAAACTAATTCTGTAGAGAAAATTAAACAAATGAGTTCCCCCTTGTGTTTTGTCCAAAACCCTGAGATGGATCCGCCGGATCAGGAAAAATTAAAATACTGATAACTCTCTCAAGGTTCAGGGACAGCTCATAAACTTTTTTAGTTTTTAGGTAAAAAATCTCTAAAAAATTACGATATTATGGTTCAACAAGAAGCAGTGCGTTGTCAAATTTTACGGGCTCTGCTGTTGCGCTGTTTGTAATGTTATTCATCAGGCGCATTCTAATAGAAACAGTTCCGGCCGGGGCAGTTATATCTTCAATTTTTAATGACTCCCATACATTACTTGAAGAGGTATACACATTCTGAACACCTCCTGAGATCATATTTAAACAGTTTACACCAGAATAGAAAACCAGCTGGATACCTGCAGTTGCATCCGGTGAAGTGGATGGGACAAATCCACTTGCGTAGGCAGAGTAAACGGTATTTTCTGTTGCAGGCAGACACTGGGTAATTCCGGCGACAAAAGACCCGGTTGCAGAAGGAGGTGTAAATGAAATATACATTTGTGAGGTTTCTCCGGAACCATAAACATTGGCAGTCACATTAGTCTCTGCAGACCATGGAGATACAAACCACGGGAACTGTCCATTTAATAAAAGATTCTGCGTACAGTCGGGAATTGTATCCCCGTTAACATCAACAGCAGTATCTTCTCCAGGACAGGTGCCTGTATCTTCAACAAGGAGCACATTATCAAATAATGCATTAAAGCTGTCGGCTGAACCACTTTTCTGGGCATCAAGCCGCACTCTCATATAGGCACTGTCCGGAGGTGCAACACGGGATACAATAGAAACCACCTGCCAGGTATCCAAAGGAGCTGAATGTCCCATAGTATTAGTGACAAAACCATCAGAAACCAGATGGAGACAAGCCGGGTCAGTATAATAAGCGAGTTGAAGATAAGTGCTTCCTGTTACCGTCTGCCCTGATGGTATCATATCATTTGTCATCAATGTGTGAACAGACCAGGGAGCAATTGCAATACATTCAGAAAGTGAACCTGACACATTTGAACCAGTGGAAGTACTGAGATTTGTAATTGAAATAGCTCCGCTGCTGCTGTTGTTAACAGCATCATCACTGACAAAAACAGAACCAAGATTACCTGAACTTCCACCCCATGGATCTATTGCAGAAGCAAATTGTCCGTTTATAAGAATATTTTCAAGACAATCAGCAACCCCATTAGCATTTAAATCAATCGAATCATCAAGACCGGGACACTGATTGACAGGAGTTGTGTCTGAATCGCTTCCAGTGTCTGAATCGCTTCCAGTGTCTGAATCGCTTCCAGTATCTGAATCCCTTCCAGTATCTGAATCAGCATCAGTGTCTGTGTCAGTATCTGTGTCTGTATCTGTGTCAGTATCAGTATCTATGTCTGTTCCAGTATCTGTATCTGTTGAAACATCACTTTCGGAATCATCAGCATTATCACTTCCGGAGCCTGATCCTCCACAGCCTGTTAACAAAACAATACTGATTAAAAACATCAGCGAGATACCCATAAAACGGTTAAACATTAATTGGTTCATATCTTAATACTCCATTTAAAAAACGACAACCAGTCGATTGACAAGCCATTATTTAATATTTCTTTTTACAAAAAATCAACCCAAATGCACTAATTGTAAAAAACTGACGGGTCCGAATAACAGGATTAATTTAAATTAAACATCAATATTTCTGTGAAGTAAAAATTATTAGAACTGATTTTTTATTAGCAAACTGAATTGCTGATTACTTGTCATTTTCGATTTCGGATTTTAGTTTTTCAAGTTCGTTTTTTGCGTTTTCTTCGGTTATTGTCTCTTCTGCAGCCAGCTCTTCTTGTGCCTGGACAGCTTTTATCTCTTCATCAGCGAGACCTTTCAGGGTTACATCTGCACTGCTTTCTTTTTGTTCTTCAGCTGTTGAATCCTGAGCCTTTTGACAGGAAACAGCAAATACAAACATCAGAGACAAAGTAAGAATTACTATTTTATAACTATTTTTCATTTTGCATCTCCTTCAACTTCACTTTTAGCTTCGGCATCTTTTAATTTAGCTTTAATTTTTTCAACAGCCTTTTTAAAGCGGTCATTCTCTTTAGCTGTTAATTCGGCAATCTGTTTAAGAGTTCCTTCATCATTTTGCTCCTTGGCAATTCTATGAATTCGGTGAAGGCGAATAATACGTCTGAAATGTTTTTTCTGCTCTTTAGAAAATTCATCATCTTTATTCTCAGCTCCAGCCAGGGCTTTTTTATGTTTTTCATCACCTTTTAACTTTTCTCTCTTCTGCCTTACCATCTCACTGTGAACAGCTTTTTTCATCTCTCTTTGCTTATTTTTTTCAGCAGCATCAGTATCATCAGTATCATTAGAACCATTTACAGCACTTGAATCTGTATCATTATGCCCCTTGCCAAGTGCCAGGCCACCGTGCTCTTTATCTTTTCCCATTGCAAGACCGCCCTCACCCTTATTTACACCAAGAGCCATCCCTTTGCCTTTATTCTCGCCCTCTTTCATTTTCTTCCCGGCATTTTCGCCCTGCTCTTTTAGCATCTTCTTATTTTCTTCTTTAACCGCAGCAGATTTAACTGCACCGGCCTTGGCATTTACCTGTTTGGCATTTGCAACATTAGCCCCTTGCCCTTCGCCGGCCGCCTTTCCTGCAGCCAAAGCTGAAAATGATAATAAAAATAGTGACGCCCCAATGAAAATTAAAACAGTTTTAAAAT
>JAFGVO010000329.1 GCA_016937935.1 Deltaproteobacteria bacterium
CTGATCAGATAATTGAAAAAGTTGGCCGAGCGAGACTGTCTCTGGATAATGCCTCAACAGGATGAATCACTACACTAGATCGCCTGGATCGCTCTGGACGCTGGATCGCCTTAATTCCTAAATGTGGTGTGGGGAATTTTCTTTATCTTTTCTCGGGGGAAGTTTGACTCGGGGGAAGTTTGAGAATTGTTTTAGGTAAGGGATTTTAGCGAATCTGAGAACATCCAGATGTCAAACGGTTTTTGAATAAAACCGAGTGCTCCGATGCTAAGCATTTTTTCAATTTTATTATCTTTTGCATATCCAGAAGATAGAAGGATTTTTACATTTGGATTAAGCTCTTTTAATGCATAAAAGGTCTCTTCACCATCCATTACAGGCATTATCATATCAAGAACAATCAGAGATATATGGTCCCTATGTTTTTTATAAAGATCTAAGGCAACTTCTCCGTTTTCAGCGAGAAAAACATTATATCCAAGTTTTTCCATTAGTCTTCTTGCTGATGTTCTGATGATGGCTTCATCGTCCACAAGAAGAATTCCCCCATCTTTTGATCTTGAAATCGGCGGGGCAGGCATCATGCTGTCTATACTTTTATTGAGTCCGTCACCAACAGGCAGTACAATTGTAACTATTGTTCCATGGCCTTTAACTGAATCAATGTATGTAATTCCTCCATGGTTTTGTACCACCCCGTAAACCATTGCAAGACCTAATCCTGTTCCGCTACCTATTGCTTTTGTTGTGAAAAATGGATTAAAAACTTTTGGAAGAATATCTTCATCTATTCCAATTCCCGTATCTCTGACTGTTATTTTGACATAATCACCGGTCTCAAGACTTCTCAGGCGCATCTCTTCAGGTTCATGTATTGTTAAACTCTTTGTAGTAATTTCAATTTCACCTTTGTCAAGAATTGCATCTGCAGAATTTATACAAATATTTAGAAGTGCATGATGAAGTTGAGATTTGTCCCCATCAACATATGGCAGTTCTGATTCAAGGTTCACTTTAAGTGATATTTTTTTCTTTAATGTTCGAAAAAGAAGTGATTCAACCTCCCTTGCAATTTTATTAAGAGAGAGACTCTCTTTTACATATTTGCCTTTTCTGGCAAATCCCAGTAGATCCCTTGTTAAATCGCGTCCTTTTTTACATGCTGTTAATATATTTTCAATATCAAGCTTGTGCATATTATCAGGAAGCATTTCAAGTTCTACAACAGATGCTGAACTCTGGATTGCACCTAAAACATTGTTGATATCATGTGCTATTCCACCGGCAAGCTGTCCAATTGCCTCCATTTTCTGTGATTGACGAAGTTGCTCCTCCAGAGCTTGTTTATCATCTTCTGCCCGTTTTCTATCGGTAACATCTTTTATTATACCTACAGTTCCAATAAATTTTTTATCCCCACTTTCTGTTTCTCCGCTATATTGACCAGTAGCTGTAATTTCACCATAACTCGTTAGTGACGCAAATACACAGGTTTTTTCATCATTTGGAGTCCAGTTTTTAGGTATCAGTCTCAACATGAGATTCTTTGTCATCCTGTCTCCGGTTCTTCTTTCATCGATGAGTCTCGGTGCATTTGAATGCCCTGTGACTACCCCTGCGAGTGGAGGGAGGACAGAATTTCTACTTATGTTTGGAAGATCATCAGGGTGAAAAAGAGTAGAAAAATGTTTATCTGTCAACTCTTCAGGATCATACCCAAGTCTTTTGATTGAGGGATTTATATAAGTAATTACGCCGTTTTCATCCAACCTGTAAATTATATCAGGCATGGCCTCTAAAAGTTTGCGATGTTTAGATTCGCTGATTCTTAGTTTTTCCTCGGTATTTTTACGCTCAATTGCATAAATTATCGCCTTTATTAATAATTTACTATCAACCTGACCCTTGATAAGATAGTCCTGAGCACCGTATCTTAAAGCTTCAAGGGAGATTTGTTCATCAGATTCACCGGTAAAAACTACCGTTGCAACATTGGGTGCTTTTCGCTGCAACTTGAAAAATGTAGATATTCCATTGCTGTCAGGAAGACCAAGATCAAGAATAATAACATTCACACAATTTTGACTTACATATTCAATTGAATCAGCAAGGGTTGATTTTCGTATTAATTCAAATTTATATCTGCTGCTTTGAGCCAGAAAGAGTTGTATCTGTAAGGTAATAGATTCACTATCTTCTACTAATAAAACAGTTATCTCTTTTTTGGGGTTGTTAATATGCATATTTTCGTTTGATTTAATATATTTTAATAAATCACCTTCATTGATATTTACGGTTAAGGCTTTGAATATTTAATACTTTTGTACTTTTTTTTAGTTGAACTTGCAAAGGATGCGGCTCATTGGTATCAGTAGGATGTTATGATTGAAAAAAAAGATAATGTTTATGCTGATAAAATGTTAAGTGTGTCACCCTTCGAGTTTGATGGATCTGTGGCTCAAGTTTTTTCTGATATGGCAAAAAGATCCATTCCTGGATATGAATCTGTAATTCATCAAATTGGTGTTTTTGCAAAAAAATATATTACAGAAGGAAGCAATATTTATGATTTGGGTTGTTCCCTCGGGCAGGCAACACTTAAAGTAAGGCATTCTGTCGCAAAACCTGATTGTAAAATTATCGCAGTTGACAGTTCGGTTGAGATGGTAAAAAGGCTAAATAAAATTCTTGAGAGGGATATTGGTGTTGTTGAAGTAGATGTGAGATGCGAAGATGTTCTGGAAACAACTCTTGAAAATGCTTCATTTGTCATATTAAATTATACCCTTCAATTTGTTGATTTTAATTATAAAAATAGATTGATTAAGAAAATATATGACTCCTTGAATAAAGGTGGTGTATTGCTATTGTCTGAAAAAATTGTTTTTCCGGATATTGAAAAGCAGGATTACATTGAAAACCTATATTTTGATTTTAAAAGATTCAATGGCTACAACGAACTTGAGATAAGCCAGAAGCGGGATGCCCTTGAAAATGTTCTTAAGCTGGATACCTCTGATGAACACATTAAAAGGATTCAATCTGCGGGTTTTTCATCAGTGAATCAATGGTTTTCATATCTAAACTTTGCCTCATTTATCGGGGTTAAATAAGATGTTTCAAGACGCATTTGATACAATTAAAAGCTTAGATTCAGGTTTAACAAAATGGATTGAAATTCTTGAATCTGTTGTTGAAAAAAGATTTTCTGTTGATGGCAATTCTGATCTTGCAGACTGGCTTGAAATTTTAGATATGCTTAAGCATACCGGTCAAAAAGAGCCTGTTGTAGAACATGGTAAGCTTATTTTGGGGGACAGGAATACAAGTTTTGATGAGCAAAAAAAGATAGAAGCTTTTCTATTGAAGCTTACTCCATGGCGAAAGGGACCATTTGATTTTCATGGTGTATTTGTGGACACGGAATGGAGGTCTGATTTTAAGTGGGATAGAATTGTTAATCATATCCGTCCATTAAAAGATAAAACAATTTTAGATATTGGTTGTGGAAATGGTTATCACTGTTTCAGAATGGCAGATTCAGGAGCTAAACTGGCTTTAGGGATAGACCCTTATATAAAGAATGTTGTTCAATTTTTAGCAATGAAATCAGTTGTTTGTAACAGCAGCGCCTTTGTTCTTCCTTTGAGCTTTGATGATTTGCCATTAGATGTAACCCCTTTTGATTCAATTTTTTCCATGGGGCTTTTGTACCATCGAAAATCTCCCATCGAACATCTGCAAAATATTAGAAAACTCCTAAAAGATGATGGCGAGCTGATTTTAGAGACACTTGTTGCAGAGGGGGATGAAAATACTGTTCTTGTTCCTGAAGACAGATATGCAATGATGCGTAATGTCTGGTTTATTCCATCACCACCAGCTTTAAAACGCTGGGTTGAAAGGGTGGGTTTTAAAAATGTTACTGTTGTAGATATTACTCCTACAACCTTTGAAGAACAGAGAAAAACGCCCTTTATGCAATTTGATTCACTTAGTGAATTCCTGGATCCTTCAGATAATTCCAAAACTGTTGAAGGATATCCCGCTCCTGTCAGAGCTGTTATCATTGCTAAAAAATGATATAAATATTTAACTTGGCTTAATATTTGACTTAATGTGTCGTTATATACAAAATAAAGCTACAAACTCTATGTGTTTGTAATACAATAATAAAAATCAAATTGAACTTTCAACAAAGAGAAAAATATTATGAGTGATTATATTCTGCCGGTTTTACCCCTAAGAAATTCAGTGATGTTTCCTGCATCGGTTGTTCCAATAAATGTTGGCCGTAAGAAATCACTGGTTGCTATTGAGATGGTTCAAAAGAGTAAAGATCAGCTTGTTGCTGTTGTCAGTCAGAAAAATGCTGAAGTTGAAGATCCCGGTTGGGATGATTTGTATAAAATGGGTACAATTGCCAGAGTTTTGAAGATAATAAAACTTGGTGAAGATAATTATTCAGTTGTTCTTCAGGGGACAGAACGCTTTGAGATTCTTGAACCTGTTGCTGATCAGCCGGTAATGCAGGCAAAGATAAAACGTATTCCCGATGTAACGACTCCAAGTCTCGAATTGGATGCACTTGCAAATAATTTAAAAGAGACTGGTCGAAAGCTTATCAATTTATTGCCAAATCTTCCCAAAGAGGCAACTGGAATTTTAGAGCATGTTACAGAACCAGGGATACTTGCAGATCTGGTTGCGTCAAATTTAACTGTTGAAGTTCCTGAGAAACAGCAGGTAATTGAGGCTGTAGATGTTGAGCTGCGAATCAGAACTTGTCTGAAGCTTCTTACTAAACAGCTTGAAATGCTAAAGGTTAAAAAAGAAATTTCATCAGCGGTTCAGGAGGAGATGGGGCGTTCTCAAAGGGAGTATTTCTTAAGACAGCAGATGAAAGCAATTAAAGAGGAGCTTGGGGAAGGGGATGACACCGAGGATGAGATAGAAGAGATTAAAGTCAAAATTGAAGAAGCCGGCATGACAGAAGGGGCTAAAAAAATGGCTAACAAACAGATTAGTCGCCTTAAGCACATGCAGACTTCTTCAGCTGAATATACTGTAACAAGAACATATCTCGACTGGCTGGTTGAGCTTCCGTGGTCAAATGTTACAGAGGATAAACTTGATATTGACAAGGTTCGCGATATTTTAAATGAGGATCATTACGACCTTATAAAGGTTAAAAAACGTATTCTTGAACAAATAGCTGTATTAAAACTGAATCCCAATAAAAAAGGTTCTATTTTATGTCTGGTGGGGCCTCCGGGTGTTGGTAAAACCTCACTTGGCAAATCCATTGCAAGAGCTATCGGCAGGGAGTTTGTAAGAATCTCTTTAGGCGGCGTAAGGGATGAGGCAGAGATTAGAGGTCACAGGCGAACTTATGTTGGTGCTCTTCCAGGCAGAGTAATTCAGGGAATGAAAAAGGCTGGTACTGTGAATCCTTTGTTCATGCTTGATGAGATTGACAAACTTGGAGCGGACTTTAGAGGAGATCCTGCTTCTGCAATGCTTGAAGTTTTAGACCCTGAACAGAATAACTCTTTTTCTGATCACTATCTGGAAGTTACATACGATCTTTCCAAGGTTATGTTTATTGGTACTGCAAATAATATTTCCACAATTCCACCAGCATTATTGGACAGAATTGAGATGATTGATATTCCAGGATATACAAGAGATGAGAAAAGGCAGATTGCACTTCATTATTCAATTCCCAAGCAGACGTCACTTCATGGAGTCGGCGATGGTCAGCTTGAGTTTACTGATGATGGAATTTTGAGAATTATTGATTCTTATACACGAGAGGCCGGAGTTAGAAATCTTGAGAGAGAGATTGCCAGAGTTTGCAGAGCGGTTGCTGTGAAGATTGCGTCTAATGAGCAGGGCAGTCCGTTTAAAGCTGATGATGATTTTATCCAGGACGTTCTTGGACCTGTAAGATATATTCCTGAGATGGCCGACAGATGTTCTGTTGCGGGTGTTACTACCGGTCTTGCATGGACACCAATGGGGGGAGAAATTATTTTTATTGAAGCAACTAAAATGAGAGGTCATGGCAAAATGGCTATGACCGGTCAGCTTGGTGACGTAATGAAGGAATCTGCCCAGACCGCGTTGTCTTATGTGAAATCAAATACCGGAAACTTTGGATTAAAAGATGACATAACTGAAGACATTGATATTCATCTTCATGTTCCTGCGGGAAGTGTTCCTAAAGATGGGCCCAGTGCAGGTGTTTCAATGTTTACATCTTTAGTCTCTCTGTTTACCGGTCGCAATGTCAGGGCAGATCTTGCAATGACCGGAGAGATTACTTTAAGAGGTCTTGTTCTTCCAATTGGAGGCGTTAAAGAAAAGGTTCTTGGAGCCCATAGAGCCGGAATCAGAACGGTTATTCTGCCTGAGCGAAATAGAAAAGATGAGCCGGATATTCCAAAAGAGATTTTGGATGAACTTAAAATTA
>JAFGVO010000330.1 GCA_016937935.1 Deltaproteobacteria bacterium
CCGGACGCCAAAGATGCGTGAAATAGCAATGCAGATTCTCGAAAATAACCGCATCCACAGTTCGGCAAATTCGGCTATTATTGCAGATGCTCAAAATGACCCCATAAAAGCCTGGCTGGCTAAACGAGCTCTGATAAATATTTTCGATAACGAGACAGTAGGTAAGGATGCATTGACAGATATTAAAAAAAGTATGGAAAAACGCGAGGCTGAATTGCAAATTTGCGAAATTGAAAAGCAGATACAAAGTGCCTATTTGGCAGGAGACAATATGATGATATTGACTCTTCAGAGAAAAAAGACAGAATTAAAAAAAGAGATTGTAACGCAAGCTTAATTTTGACAAAGACACTTTCAGGCATAAATTAATGTGCATGAGGTTAATTTAATGAAAAAAGAAAAATATAAAAAGACGATGCAGCAGCTCATTGAATTGGGCAGAACCAAGGGATTTCTTACATATGAAGAGGTTAACGGGTTTATTCCTGAAGACATGGTTTCTTCCAGTGAGATTGATGAATTACTTGATGTTTTAAATAATGAAAACATAGAAGTTGTTGACCGTAAAGAAAATCTTGGCGGTTACGGTATGTCTTCAGGCCTTAAAAACAGTGACAAGATTCCTTCTGAAGAGATGGATTCTGATTCTTCTCAACTTGCACGAACTGGTGATCCGGTTCGTATGTATTTGAGAAAGATGGGTTCAGTATGTCTTCTTACAAGAGAAGGTGAAGTTGAGATTGCAAAAAGAGTTGAGCAGGGTGACCGACAGGTTCTCGAAGTAATTTTATCTTCTAACATTTTAATTAAAGACATGCTTGATACTGGTGAAGAAATTATTGAGGACGTTGAGGAGGAATCTGATTTTTCAGAAGATGAAGATGAGGATCAGGATGATGATTTAGACCTCGGAAATATCAAAGAAGATTCAAAATCTAAAGGTGATGACTTTGACAATTTTGATGATATTGACGAATTTAGTGATTCAGAAGCTTTAGGTATAAATGGCAATCAGCGGTTTTTAGATACTGTTGACGAAATAAAAGAGCTGCAGAAAACTGTACAGCAATGTTCAGATGCCATGCAGGGGGCTAGAAAAATATCTGATAAAAAACGTCTTGAATTGAAGCATGAAATTATCAATTCAAGAATACAGATTAAAAAGCTGATTATTAGACTTAATCAAAACAAAGATCAGATTCATACAATTGTTTCTAAAATGAAGGATGCTATTTCCAGGGTAGAGTCAGCTGAAGCTGATATTATGTCCTGCGAAAAGATTATCGGTATGCCTGCAAGGGATATTAAGCGTACTGTTCGCGAGATGAAACTTGGCAAAACTACTCAGCGTCACATTTCTAAAAAACTGGGATTTAAACCTGAAGAGCTTGAGTCAATTGATCTTAGAATAATGTCTGCCCAGAAGCTTCAGCGTGAAGTAGAAGATGAATTAAATCTTGATATTGATGATTTAAGAGAAATTTATCGCAGAATTCACGAAGGTGAAAGACGTGGAGAAAGAGCCAAAGCAGATCTTGTAGAGGCTAATTTACGTTTAGTTGTTTCTATTGCAAAAAAATATACAAACAGAGGACTTCAGTTTTTAGATCTTATTCAAGAGGGTAACATTGGCCTTATGAAGGCCGTTGACAAATTTGAATACCGAAGAGGTTATAAATTTTCTACTTACGCCACATGGTGGATTCGTCAGGCAATAACACGCGCTATTGCTGATCAGGCAAGAACAATTCGTATTCCTGTTCATATGATTGAAACCATTAATAAGCTTATCAGGACAAGTAGATTTCTTGTTCAGGAGATGGGAAGAGAACCCACCCCTGAAGAGATAGCCGAGAGAATGGAACTACCCCTTGACAAGGTTAGAAAAGTTTTAAAAATTGCTAAAGAGCCTATCAGTCTTGAAACACCTATTGGTGAAGAGGAAGATAGCCATCTTGGAGATTTTATTGAGGACAAGGGAGTTGTATCTCCCGCTGATGCTGTTGTTGGACTTAATCTTTCAGAACAGACTAGAAAAGTTTTAAAAACACTGACTCCTCGTGAAGAGAAAGTTTTAAGAATGCGTTTTGGAATCGGAGAGAAATCTGATCATACTCTCGAAGAGGTTGGACAGGATTTTGCTGTTACCAGAGAGCGAATCAGGCAGATTGAAGCAAAGGCATTAAGAAAACTTAGACATTCATCAAGGTCAAAACATCTAAAGAGTTTTATCGAACATTAAAACCTCATCTGTCAGTTTATTTGACAGTTCATTTAAATCCTTTGAAAGGAACCCATGAAAGTTTCAAGCGAAATTGATGAATTTAAAGATGAATGCGGTATTTTTGCAATCATAAATAATGTTGAAGCTGCTAATATCGCTTATCTTGGTCTTCACGGTCTACAGCACAGAGGGCAGGAGAGCGCTGGTATCGTTACTATGAATGATAGTCAGTTGTACGCCTATAGACGTTTAGGCCTTGTTTCTGAAATTTTTACTCCCGAAGCCCTGAAGAAACTTCCCGGCAGAACAGCGATTGGCCACGTCAGATATTCAACTTCCGGTGAAAGTTCAATTTCAAATGCTCAGCCTCTAACTGTTCATTGTTCAAAAGGCTCAATTGCCGTTGCCCATAATGGTAATCTTACTAACGCTTTAACAATGAGAAAAGACTTTGAAGGTTTGGGGGCAATCTTTCAGACAACATCTGATACAGAAGTTCTTCTTCACCACATTTCCCGTTCTGACTGTAATGATGTTGATGCCGTTGTTGATGCATTAAACAGTGCAAAAGGGGCATACTCCATTGCTTTTCTTTTTAAAGATAAAGTAATTTGTGCAAGAGACCCAAATGGACTTCGACCTTTATGTATTGGAAAACTTGGTGAATCATATGTTGTATCAAGTGAATCCGTAGCTTTTAATTTGATTGGAGCCGAATTCTTAAGAGATGTTAATCCAGGAGAAGTTCTCGTGTTTTCTGAAGATGGACAGATGGCCAGCTCTCAGCCTTTACATTCTGCCAGAAAAAGCTCATGTCTTTTTGAGTATGTATATTTTGCTCGTCCAGATAGTATAATTGATGGAGTTTCAGTTTACTATGCCAGAAAGCGAATGGGAGCAATTCTCGCGGAAGAATCAAGTGTTGAAGCTGATATTGTTGTTCCTGTTCCTGACTCTGGAATGGCCGCTGCAATAGGTTTTTCTGAACGCTCTGGAATTCCATTTGAGCAGGGGCTAATCAGATCTCACTATGTGGGCAGAACATTTATTGAACCTCAGCAGTCAATTAGAAATTTTGGTGTTAAGCTTAAATTGAATCCTTCAAGAACAGTTCTTGAGGGTAAAAGAGTTATAGTTATTGATGACTCACTTGTTAGGGGAACGACATCCCGCAAAATCATTGATAATATCAGAAAAGCCGGAGCCAAAGAGGTTCATTTCAGAATAAGTTCTCCTCCTATAAAGTTTTCATGTCGTTATGGTGTTGATACTCCTACAAATGAGGAACTCCTTGCCAATCAGATGACTATTGATGAAATTGCAAAATACATTGGTGTCGATTCTCTTGCATACCTTAGTGTTGAGGGTTTAAAACGGGCAGTTGATGAGAATGGCGGATATTGCACCGCCTGTTTTAACGGGGACTATCCAATATCCTACGAAGATGAAGGGGTTAAACTTCAATTGAGATTTGAAGGCCTCTAATTTCTCATAAATTCTAAATTTCATAATAAATTCAGCTTACTCACTTAGGGTGAGTAAATTTTTGTTACGTATTTATAAAAAAATTATGTTATAGTCTTTCAAGTAATTGCATCGCTGGTTGCAATTGCATTTTAAAGGAGATTAGTTATGTCTACGTGTTTTTTTAGAAGCAGGTTTTTTCTTTTTATTATTTTATCTTTTGTCGTTTTAGGGTGTTCCGGTTCTGATAACAGATCCTCATATTCAGATGATCTTGCTGATCGAGAAATCAGTGATTCAAATGGTTCAACAGATTATAATGATTCTGATTCAACTCAAATTACCGGAACAGATCAGAGTCAGGACACTACAGCTGAGAGTACTGATTCAAATTCTCAAAGTGAAATTGATACAGACTTTGTAAAAACAGTAAATAATTGCGATAGAGGTTCTTACTCGGAATTATACAAGAATGTACCCCCTTCAACAATACCTCCAGGAGGTCTTGTTCTTGAGAATGTACCTCAATTTATAGCGTTCGGGTTTGATGATAATACTTATGATGATTCAATGACCTGGATAACGGAATATCTTAAAGGTGTTAAAAATCCCGCTGGAACAGGTAATGAATGCACCTTTGATAATATGGATGTTCATGTATCTTTTTTTGTTTCTACGCATTCCGGTATTTCATCAGCTGCACTTATAAATTCATGGGAGGCTGCATATAGTGCCGGTCATGAAATTGGAGATCACACAGATACTCATGATAAAGATATTCTGACGGCCTATAACACAGGAGGGGACTCGGGAATTTCCGGATGGCAGAGCGAGATAACTACCTGTAATAATTTTTTAACTGAAAACGCAAATGTATCTCCCGGTGACATTGTGGGGTTTCGAACACCGTTTCTTGCATATTCTCCAGCTACGTTTACAGCAGTTAAAAACGAAAACTTTTTATACGACTGCAGCATTGAACATTATATGACCGGTAATGGTTTTGACTGGCCATATACTCTTGATTCAGGAAAAAGTTCATCAACATATGCAACTGGTGAACCTGGCAGTATTCCAGGCTTATGGGAGATGCCAGTAGGAGAATTTATGCCAGAGGGAAGCTGGAGCGGAGTTACAGGGTTTGACTGGAATGTCTGGTGTCAGAAGAAGATGTCAAAAGATGATGCTGTCAAGTTGTGGATGGATTCACTAAAACTTAGAATGGAAGGCAATGCATCTTTATATATTGAACCCAACAGAGCACCTTTTTTTATTGGAGTGCATACAGATATTTATTCGGAGTTTAATGATGATGCCAATACTAACTGTTCTGAAACCTGGACATCAAGGCGTTCTGCACTTGAAGAGTTTATTACACAGGCTCTGGCTTATAACAAAGATGTCAGAATTGTTTCTTACAATGAGGTTGTCAGCTGGATGCAACGTCCAATCGGGTTAGATGGAACTCTCTCTCCTCCCGGGGAATAAAAACAAAAACATTATGTTTTCAATAATAACTTACCTTTTTTAACTTGTACAAAAATGTAAGTTTATGTAAAGAATAGACCCTCTTTACATTATATGTGAAATTTTTCATATTTTTTGCATAACAATTGGCTTAACTCCTTTACTTTTTTATTTAGTTGAGTAGGTAGAACTCTTTACAGAATAGATGCTGTTCAAAAAAATATATTAAGGTGAAATTGTGAAATATATAAAAATCAGAGGAGCACAGACTCACAATCTAAAGAATATTGATATTGATATTCCAAGGGAACAGTTTGTTGTAATAACAGGACCTTCTGGCTCAGGAAAATCCACCCTGGCTTTTGATACTCTTTTTGCAGAAGGACAGAGACGTTATGTTGAGTCACTCTCCCCGGGTGCCAGACAGTTTATTTCTCAACTTCCAAAACCTGATGTTGTGTCTATTGAGGGATTAAGCCCTACCGTTGCCATCAGCCAATATCAGACAGGAAAAAATCCACGTTCTACAGTTGGTACGGCATCTGAGCTTTATGATTATCTTCGCCTTCTGTTTGCCAGATGTGGTCAACCCCACTGTCCCGTATGCAAGGTACCGGTTACGCCGCTTTCAATCGATCAGATAGTTGATCAGATTAAAGATACTATTAAAGATGAAACCCGCTTTAGTGTCTTGTCACCAGCAGTCAAAAACCAGAAAGGTGATCTAAAAACAGTTCTTAATCGTTTGCGAAAAGACGGGTATGTGCGAGTTGATATTGATAATGACCTTTATGATTTAAGTGATGAGATTAAATTAAATAAAAATAAAAATCATGATTTAAATATTTATATTGATCGACTTGTTATGAGCAAGGATATTGCCAATCGCCTTGCAGACAGTATTGAACTTGCACTTAAGGAGTCCGGCGGTCTTGTTATAATATCACCAATTAACGGTGATGATCTTCATTTTACAAGCAGTCATTCATGTATTCAATGCGGTAAAACTGCACCAGTATTAGAACCTTCTGATTTTTCATTTAACTCTCCAGACGGGGCATGTCCTGAATGCAGCGGCCTTGGAATGAAAATGTTTTTTGAGGAATCCAAGATAATTCCCAATGCTCACCTGTCTATAAAAGATGGAGCTATTGATCCCTGGAGTCGTCGAAACTCGACCTATTATCAGGAACTTCTTGGCTCTGTTACTTCTAAATATGGAATTGACCCTTTTAAACCATGGAAAGATTTAACAGAAAAACAGAGAGATATTTTATTAAACGGAACTGATGACGAACTTGAATTTACTGTAAAAAAAACCAAGAGCAAAATGTCTTTTAAAAAAGAATTTGAAGGGATTATTCAAAATCTTGAGAGGCGAAGTCAGGAGTACGAGCGACGGAAAAAGGACTCTTCAAATAATGATGATGGAGACTATCTCTCTGATGAATTTGCCAGATATATGAGCACTCAAAAATGCAAGGCGTGTAATGGTGCAAGGCTTAAACCTGAGAGTCTTCATGTTACAGTTGGAGATAAAAATATTGCTGAGGTCAGCCATCTGAGTATTGAAAAAGTTATCAGTTTTTTTGATGATTTAAAACTTCCTGCTCGTCAGGCTCTAATTGCAGATTCTATACTTAAAGAGATTAAGTCGAGACTTCAGTTTTTAAATAAAGTAGGCCTTGAGTATATCTCCCTTGATCGTTCTGTCTTTACACTGTCCGGAGGAGAAGCTCAGAGAATCAGACTTGCAAATCAGATTGGCTCTTCACTTGTGGGTGTTACCTATGTTCTTGATGAGCCGTCAATTGGTCTCCATCAAAGGGATCATGAACGTCTTCTCGAAACTTTGAAAGAGTTAAAAGAGAGAGGTAACACTGTTATAGTTGTTGAGCACGATCCGGACACAATGCTCGCTGCGGATTATCTGATAGACATGGGACCTCTTGCAGGAGTCAAGGGTGGGGAAATAGTTTCAAAAGGTACTCCGGCAGAAGTTAAAAAAGATCCAGATTCATTAACCGGGGCATATCTTAGCGGCAGAAAATTTCTTGAAACGCCACAAAGATTAAGACAGGCAAATTCGAGAAGCATAATGTTAAATGGTGCCACGGCAAACAATCTTAAAAATATATCAGTTAAAATTCCCCTTGGGCTTCTTGTTACAGTGACAGGTGTTTCAGGTTCTGGAAAAAGTTCTCTTATAATGGATACACTTCTTCCTGCGGCAAAACAGATTCTAAATAAAGTTCAGTCCAAAGAGGATATTAAATGTGACTCACTTACAGGGTTATATGGAAACCTCGACAAGGTTATTGCCATTGATCAGGCTCCAATTGGTCGTACACCACGCTCTAACCCCGCAACTTTTACGGGAGTATTTTCTGAAATAAGAGAACTGTTTGCTTCGATGACAGAATCTAAAATGAAGGGCTACAAAGCAGGAAGATACTCTTTTAATGTAAAAGGAGGAAGATGCGAAGCCTGTCAGGGTGACGGCATGTTAAAGGTTGAAATGAACTTTTTGCCCGACACATTTGTAACCTGTGAAGTATGCAAGGGAAGCCGTTACAATAGAGAGACCCTTGAGATAACATACAAGGGAAAAAATATCGCCGAGATTTTGAACATGACCTGTAATCAGGCCTACGATTTTTTAGAAAATCAGCCTAAAATAAGGCAGAAGCTGATGACCTTGAGGCAGGTTGGACTTGGGTATCTGAAACTGGGACAAAACGCAGCAACCCTCTCAGGAGGGGAAGCACAGCGCCTGAAACTCGCAAAAGAGCTTTCAAAAAAATCCACAGGAAGTACTCTTTACATTATGGACGAACCAACAACAGGACTTCACTTTGATGACATAAGACTTCTTCTTGATGTAATCAATAAACTGATAGATCAGGGTAACTCCGTTGTAATCATCGAACATAATCTCGACATTATAAAAAGCTCCGACTGGATAATAGATATCGGCCCGGAAGGCGGAGAAAAAGGTGGAGAAATAGCAGCAGTAGGCACCCCGGCAGATATAGTAAAAGCCGGAACTCACACAGGCCGCTATCTTAAAAATGTAATCTGATGAGGGAAGATGAAA
Source organism: Deltaproteobacteria bacterium (assembly GCA_016937935.1). Lineage (GTDB taxonomy): Bacteria > Myxococcota_A > Polyangia > JAAYKL01 > JAAYKL01 > JAFGVO01. Next base: position 8,253 of record JAFGVO010000330.1, read on the forward strand.
CAACGTTTCTGGCAACCAATTTATATTTTTTTTACTTTATCAATTTTATTGAATGGGTGCAGGGACAAGTCAATATCGACTGAATCCGTCGAACCTATATCTAAACGTGCCGAGACATACACAATTGTATTTGGAGGGGACTTTATCCTCGGGCGACGACTAAATATTGTCAGTCAGCAAAAACAATACCTGGAAAATATGTTTCATGATGCGCTTCCCGTTCTTAAAAATGCAGACCTTTCTGTTGTTAATGCCGAAGGTGTTATTTCACAAAGAGGCATTCAGGTTAATAAGCACATGGCTGCACCAATCTATTATCACGTGCATCCAGATGTTCTTCACGGGCTTACAACTGCGGGGATTGACGTTGTTACGGTGGGAAACAACCATGCCGGAGATTATGGCGAGGCTGCATTTATAGATATGCTATACAATTTGGAATCTGCAAATATTGATTATTTTGGAGGCGGTTTCAATGCACAGGATGCTCGTCAACCAGCTTATCATCGACTTGGAAATATTGTTGTGGCCCTTGCAGGTGGTGAGCTTTCGGGCAATAGACATTTTTTAGCTACTGCAAATTCACCGGGCATATTGCTGTTTAACGGACTTTATAACGGAAGTAGTATTGATTATATTGTTAATCAGTACACTGAAATTCTAAATTCTGCCAAACAATTTGCTCACTTAGTATTCTTTTCACCCCACTGGGGCGCTAATTATCAATCTGCACCGACCAGAAACATGCAGGAGCTGGCTCATAGACTTATTGATGCAGGTTACGACGGTATCTTTGGACACTCTGCTCATCAGGCTCACGGGATTGAAATGTATAATGGGAAGCCAATAGTATATGACATGGGAAATGTTCTTCTTGATACGTCCAATCAGCCCTCTGATAAATACTCCTTTCTTTGTGAAGTGAAAGTTAGTCAGGCGGGTGCGGAGTATCTGCATATTGTTCCTTTAGACTTAAAAGAGAATAATACGTTCCTGGCTTCAGGAACGGACCAAAACAATGCCATTAAAGAAATTGTAAAAATGTCCAGGGATTTTGGCACTACACTTGTTGCCGATGCAACCGGAGCTCATCTCACATTACAACCTGGTTTAATAAAGCCTCCTGTTAAAAAGAATCTGCCACAACGAGTAAAGCTCTTAAAACCTCTGAAATCCAGGGGTATTCTGTTGGATAAATTGCCTGAAGGTACAAAATTACTTAATATTCATTACAGCAACGGTGTCACTTTGAGTGGTTATCGTATTCTTTCTAATAAAATATTTCCAGGAGATGGTGTAGTTATTGATCTCTTTTTTAAAACCGAAAAACAAATCAACGCCGGTGTCAACGTCCATATCGAAGCGAGAGGTATCCTGGCTGATACCAAAGTCTTCGGAACACTATACGCAGGTCATATTCCCGGGGATTGGGTGTTTCCCATGACTGAATGGCCAACGGGAAAATACATTCAAGATCGTACATGTATGACTTTAAATTTCAATCCGGAAGGAGATGTGATGATTTATGCCGGCCTATGGAATGGTAAAAAAATGTTGGATAACAAACTCATTCGTCTTGAAAAAGTTACTTTTAAACAACGTGCGCCGCTAATGGGCACGTTTTTAGAAAAGACACCTTAGCTGTCAACCAGGCATAGTCACCTGATTTGACATAGTTTTTCTTTTAAATTGATTTGCTTATAACAAAAAAATAGCCTAACTTTTAACCATGAATAATAATAATCTGGTAATAACTAATCAAATAAAAAGACAATTTAATATGTTATATCTTAACAATACTGGCAGGAGGTTTAAATGATTTTTAAAATAATAAAAAAAGTATCTTTTATATCTGCAATAGTTTCCTTTTTGGGCTTAGTTACTGCATGCAGTAACGACAATACGTCAAGTGTGAACAATGGAACTGGAACAGATGTCACTAATGGCACAGATAATAATACGGGTTCAGGTCTCAATTCGTGTGATTATCTGATAGAGTGCTATCGCAGCACAGGCATTGCAGGTGTTACAGCTATTGTTCAGGCCTATGGACCGGATGGTACATGCTGGACAACAGCGGGACTTCTTGCATCTGACTGCCTCACCGAATGTCATGCAGCTCTTGAAGGGTTGCGCCTGGCTTATCCTGATGCTGAAAGCTGCATAGAATGTACAGGAAACGCGGATTGTGCGGGTTTTGATTTTAACACCTGCTGGGATGGCACCTGTGTTAAAATGAATTGCGGAAACGGCATTATCGAAGGTGGCGAAATATGTGACCCGGGTAACGATCCAAGTTGTTTAGCAGATTGTACCCACCTCACCAGCGAGTGTTATCCTCTGTCTGATGTAAACCAGTGCGGAGCAGGAATGAAGTGCGTTGTTAACTGGCAAATCACCGATGAACTATTGACTGATTCCCAGCACTATTTTCGTTGTGAGCCAATAACCGGACTGGAAGAATCCGAAGGTGGCTGGTGCGAAAAAGGAACCGGCTGTGGTGATGCCTCTGTTTGTATGAATGATTTCAGTTATTCTGATTTTTATTATAACTGCTATGATGTATGCGATTTGAATGATCCTCTTGAAACCTGTGACTGTACAGCATTTCCAACCTCCGGCCCTTCCACAATCGCTGCCTCAGGTATTGGTTACTGCGACTGATAAGTTTAAATTTTTGCACGCCACTATGTAAACTGTAAGATTATCCGTTATCCGAATGCGTGGTTTTTATATTTGAAAAAAATTAAAAAGAATGTGGTGATAATATAACGGCAGAGGGCTGTTTTACATTTTTCTGTTTTCAGGGAGCCCGTATTTATCAACAACAAAATCGATATCTTTGTCGCCGCGACCACTTAGATTAACAAGAATTGACTGGCGGGTTTTCTCTTTTGCCAGTTTGAGAGCAAATGCTACAGCATGGGCGCTTTCAAGGGCTGGAATGATTCCTTCCTTGCGGCTTAATTCGTAAAATGCGTTAATTGCCTCTGCGTCATCAGCAACAACATAATTGACCTTTCCGGCATCTTTAAACATGCTGTGCTCAGGACCAACTCCCGGGTAATCAAGGCCGCTTGCCACTGAATAAACAGGGGAGGGCACACCTTCTTCGTTCTGGAGATTGTAACATTTAAATCCGTGAATAAGTCCATCGGACGAACCCTGAGACATTGTAGCCGCATGCTCACCAAGCTTCATTGAAAGCCCCCCTGGCTCAACACCATAAAGGTCGCAGTCATCTTCATCAAGAAAAGCCGAAAAAATACCTGCTGCATTACTGCCTCCACCAACGCAGGCAACAACGTTATCTGGCAGTTCACCTGTCATATCCATAAACTGCTCTTTGGCTTCAATACCAACCACCCGTTGAAAATCCCTAACCATCATTGGAAACGGATGGGGACCAACAACAGAGCCAATACAGTAAATAGCTGTAACAGGATCACCAAGGTATGCATCAAAAGCAGAGTCAACAGCTTCTTTTAAAGTTTTAAGACCGTGGGTAACAGGAATAACTTTTGCACCAAGAATCTCCATGCGAACAACGTTGGGATGCTCCTTGGCAATATCAACCTCACCCATATGAATCTCGCATTCAAGACCAAAATAGGCCGCAGCAGTAGCCAGAGCCACCCCGTGCTGTCCCGCTCCGGTTTCAGCAATCAGTTTGGTTTTCCCCATATATTTGGCCAACAGCGCCTCACCCATACAGTGATTTAATTTATGGGCACCTGAATGATTGAGATCTTCACGTTTTAAATAGATTCGTCCACCGGTCATTTCAGAAAGTCTGTTACAGTAATAAACAGGAGTAGGGCGCCCCTGAAAGTGTTTTCGAATGCTTCTTAATTCTGAGATAAAATTGTGAGACTTGCTGATTGTATAATAAGCATCTGTAATTTTATCTACCTCAAGCTGCAAATCAGGAGGAAGAAAACTTCCGCCGTACTTACCAAAAAAACCCTCGTGATTAGGAAACTGTTTGAAATAACTTTTCATGTCCACTCCTCCTGTTATTAAAAAAAAGTAATTTTTAATTTATACCCAATAAGACAAAACAGTTCAAGAACACATTATAATAAGTAACAAAATATTTCTTGTCTCAAATATGAAGATGATGACATTTATTGCCGGGGGAACAACAAGTATGGACAACTTGGTGACGGCACAACAATAAACAGACAAAACCCTGTTAAAGTAATCATAAATTTGTAAACAATTACTTAAATATAATATGTGATTTATTACTTACTTGCTTTTTTACTTTGAAGGGTTGGCAGGTATTATTGAAATTTTAAAAAAGTTAATATTTTAACCTCTTGAAGTTATTGTTAAAATTTAGAAAGAATAGTGGATAAAGCCGAAGAAGAAGCCCTGAAGAGAGGCTGGAAAAAAGGGATGGAAAAGGGGATCGCAGAAGGAATGGAAAAGGGAACGTTACATGCTGCCTTAAATCTGAAACAGCTTGGTGTTGATATTGAAACAATCAGTAAAGCAACCGGACTGTCTCCTGAACAAATTGAAAAACTCTAAATTGTCGAAATTCCAATTTAAACAGCACTTTTGACTTCGAAGTACACCCCCATTATTTATAAACAGAGAAAAGTTTTGTCCCGTTTATAAAAAAGTCTGTCAACAGATTGAATACTCCATATCCTTGACCGGCTTTTTGGAATAAACTAGTATTGCAATTGGATGTTTATATAAAAGGGAGAGGTCTTTTAAAGTGATTATTCAAGGAGAGGGCTGATGACCATTCGCGTATTCATTACCGGCGGAACTTTTGATAAAGAGTATAATGAAATCACAGGCCAGCTTAAGTTTGGTGATACCCATTTGCAGGAGATGCTCTCGATGGGACGGTGTAAAATACCCGTAGAAATTAGAACGCTGATGATGATTGACAGTTTGGAGATGAAAGATTCAGATCGGCAGATAATTTTTGAAAATGTTGAGAGCTGTATTGAAAATCAAGTTGTAATAACTCACGGAACCGACACAATGGAAGTAACCGCCAGATATCTGGGAGAGCGAATCAAAGATAAAACTGTTGTATTGATGGGGGCTATGATCCCCATTGCTTTTGGCAGTTCTGATGGTTTGTTTAATCTTGGCAGTGCCTTCGCCTTTGCTCAAAGCCTGCCTGCGGGAGTTTATGTAGTAATGAATGGCAGATGTTTTCCTTGGGATAATGTTACTAAAAATCACGAGCTGGGCGAGTTTGAAACATTGAATAAATAACAGTTCACTAAGGAATCAATGTGAGGCAAAATTAATGAGTCGAAAAAAATACAAAACAAAGTGAAGTATCCAGGTGCCACAATTGCATTTTATGGTCCCGATGATCAGGTTGCGACAAAACTCGTGGCAACGATCGTGAAAAATGCCCATGGTACACTTGGTGAAACAAAAAAGTGGTTTTCAGAATCTGACATTAGAAATGATGAAGTAATTGGGAACGAACTGAAGGAATTTCTTTTTGAAAATGGCGTAAAGAAAGTCACCAGTGTAGACCGTATAATTGGTTGTCCTCATGAAGAAGGAATTGACTATCCGGAAGGTGAAAGTTGTCCGGAATGTCCCTTTTGGGCGGGTAGAAATCGCTGGACAGGAAATATAGAACACTGAAGCAGGTATTTCAATTACGCAGGGTGTGGTAGTATGAGAAAAAGGTGGTTTGTTTTATCTGTGTGCCTGGCAATGGCGCTGAGTTTTAAATAAGAAAGATGGGACTTATGTGGGTCACTTATACTGTTAAAGATGTTCTTTTGGTTTTTAAACTTTTTTTTCTCATTGGTTTTGTGGTGCTTATCTCTTCGTGCAATAAAAGTTCAAAGAGCACTTCTGATACGGATACCGGACAAAACAGTTCTGATTCGGATCAAATATCCAAGGGTACGGATCAAATCGTCGCCGATGTCTGCGGTGATCAGAGTACCTGTCAAAACGGGGACGGTTGTTGTCCGGATGGATGCACTCTTGAGAACGATGATGACTGCGCCTGCGGATACACCATGGATATTACTACGCCCCAGGCTGTATTTCGTGCCACCTTTGAATCCGGGACAATCACCCCTGATGTTTCAGTCGGCACCTCTCCTGAGCTTGTGGCATCAAAAGACGGCGGCGATATGGTTGCTGTTGAGAATCCCGCTGCGGACTTTTGCAATCCGTCGAGTTATGTGCTGAAAGCCACGGTACCCGCTGGTTATACCCGTGCCGAGTATCAGTCTCCACGATTTCCCACACTTAACCATGGCTACATTTATACCTGGCGGGAATTCATTCCTTTAAACTTTTTTGATGATATGAGCCTGGATTGGTTGACTCGCGCACAATGGAAAACATGGCCGTGCGGCACGGGTCAAACCATTGATGTATCCGACCAGGTCTGCGAAGGAGGGGGAATATTTAACGATTTTGGTATTGACGCCCACCTGGGCTCGTTTCGCTTCAGGGCCGTCCCGGATTGTCACAATGTTCATGTTGCAACCCATGACTACCTTGGAAAATGGAGCACCTACGTAATTGAAATCTACTGGACCCAATCGAATGATGGCTACTATCGCGTTTTTCAAAATGGTCAGCTGCTGGTTGAAGAGAGTGGAATCAAGACCCTTTTTGACGGGTTTGTGGAAGGGGATTGCGATATGTATTTTGCCGGTGGCCTCTACAACAGCTGGGCATCCGATGAACGAGAGCTTCTTACTGCCTATTTTGATGACTACGCTATTTTTGATATGGATGCCGGTATTGCGCTTGGGGATGTGTGTCCCACCTGCGCAGAACAGTTGGATGCCGGTACTTCAGGGGCCTGCTCTTTGGACAATATTCTGCCTACTGTTGATGACGAACTCGTTATAAGCAGGTTTGAAAATTCCTGTGAATGGAATGTGGGTGCTCTGGATTTTAAAGAAACCGTAGAGGGAAAGAGCTCTCTAAGATGGGATCACCAACTGACAACCAGGCTGGAGATGACCTACCCGGACAACACCTCCGTTCTTGACTTTTCCAATGGCGGGAGCACTGCCGATTCTCTCTCTTTTTGGGTTTACAACAACATCGAAGAACCGGATAACTCAATGGTCCTACTGATGTATAGTGAAAATGACAGCACAGACGGCACAGACTATTATTATGTGCGAGTAACATTTGATTTTACCGGCTGGAAACAAATAGTTGTTCCCCGTGACGAAATAAGCGTATCCCGAACCCCGTCGGGCTGGGATCAGATCACCAGTGTAATGTTTGTCATTTCAGGATGGGACTGTACCCCCAACCCGCAAAGAGTAGTCTATCTGGACGACATGAAGTTTACCAATACTCCCTGATAAAACAGTCCTTTTTCAAAATAAGTTTACGGATTTTTTAATTAAACCAATCATAGCAAAACCGTAATCACTATTTAAATTTAGTCAAATGAACCCCATAGAGCTATCCTGATGGAGTTTTTTCGATTTTAATATTTTAGTTGATTTATATTCCTGAACACTTAACTTTTTATTGTTCAAATCCTGTGCGGATGTAGTTGTTTATTTTTTTGGCTGTGTAGGCGGGGTTCCAGTTCAGGCGGGTTTGTAGGCGGGCGGCTCTTAAGAAGGCTTCCAGGGTCGGGTCTAATCCTAGTGTTTCTGCGTAGGTGCCTGCGGTTCTGTTTGGGTCGGTAAATGCCGGGGTGAATTTTGTTGCGCCGGTTTCTCCTGATGCTGCGGTCCAGGTGGTTATGTCTCCTGTTACATCTCCGCAAAACCAGTCCTGATCTGGTTGCCCTGAGTATGAGTTGTCTGCATAGGATACCTTTGTAAAATCGCCTGAGTGTTCAATTAAACATGCGTCCAGGCCCGGGTCTGCAAATCTGTTTTTTGTTACTTTGATATTGCTCCAGTCCGTTTGAGCTTTTACCAGTAGTGACCGTTTCATCAAGTTGTAAAACAGATTTTCGGTGATGGTAATATCCTTCTGTGTCCCTCCACCAAGTGAGATGCCGTAGGCGTTGGAGTTCCATGGCTGATGCAAAAAGTAGTTTCCTGTTACTAAACAGCTTCACATAAATATTTAAACATATGTTGACATGAAATAATTTAGAGATCATGGTGGGGCTATCGATGCCACAAGGAGGC
>JAFGVO010000331.1 GCA_016937935.1 Deltaproteobacteria bacterium
ACCGTAAAAGGTGATTATGCAGGCGCTCTTGATCTTTATAAAAAGAAAATTGAGCTGGTTGAAGGTTCACTTGCAAGGGCGGCAGTTTACAGCAAAATGGGTGTTATTGCGTTTGATAAAATTAATGACGAGAAACAGGCAACCGAGTATTTTGAGTATGCTGTTGATATTGACAACTCCAATCTTATTGCAAGTGACAAGTTGTCAGGTATTTATCGTGAAAATGAAAAATGGGAAGAGGCAATTGCTATTTATGAGCGCTGGGTTCCTTCTGCTCAGGCGTTGTCAAAAGATTCCAGATTTGAACTTTTTAAAAATGCAGCTGCAGTTTATTCTAAAGTGGGCAGAGAGACAAAAGCTCTTGAACTCCTCCAGAAAGCTGTGGCGCTTGATTCCAATCCTGAGCTTGTAAAAGAGATTGGTGAACTTGCTCTTAAGATGGAAGATTGGGATACAGCCTCTAAACAGTTTAATGAGTATATGAAGCTTGTTCCGGACATGGACAATGCTTTAAAACTTGAGATGCTTGTTAAAAGGGGCAGGGCGGCATTTGGTGCGGGACATCTTGATGAAGCTGCTAAAATGGCACGTCAGTCAACAGTTATGGATGCTGAAGATGTTGAAGCCCGAATTCTTCTTGCTGATGTTAATGAAGAGCGAAAAGATTTCAGAGGTGCAGTTGAATCCCGTCAGAAGGTTATTGCCGCGCTTGATCCGGCAGATGAAAGATGGTTTGCAATTGTTAAAAATACAGCCTCTCTCATGTTTGAGAAACTCCGTAATGCAGAAGGTGCCGCAGAGCTTTTAAACAATGCACTCGAAACAAATCCCGACAGCAGAGATATTCTTGGTGAACTTTTAAAGATGCACTATGCAGCTAAAAAATACACCGATGTTGTTAAGGTGATATTAAGAATAACAGAGCTTGTTGATGAGCCTGTTCAGCTTTCAAGATATTATCTGACAGTTGCCAAGATTTTCAGAAGAGAGTTGAAAGATCTAAATTCTGCGGTTGAATATTTTAACAAGGCTTTAGAAAAAGATCCCACTTTAAAAGATGCTGAAAATGCTCTTCTTCAGGTTTTAAACGAGAAAAAAGACTGGGAAGGTCTGGAGAAAGCCTACAAATCTCAGATTGCAAGGCTCCCTGCTGATGCGACAGTTGAAGACAAAACTGCAATTTTTGCTCCTCTTGCAGATCTTTACATGACCAAAATGGATAAAGAGGATGATGCAATTGTCCTTATTGAGGCTCTCAGTAAAATTGAACCTTCCAATATCTCCTGGCAGGAAAAACTTGCAGAACTCTATGGCTGGAATACTAAAAAATCAGATAAAGCCATTGAACTTCACGCAAGACTTCTTAAAAAGAATGTTGCAAGAGTGGATTCATTCAGAATGCTCTACAGAATATATTCTGCACTTGAAGATCCTGATAAAGCGTGGTGTTCAGCATCTATGCTTTCACTTTTAAATCAGGCATCACCTGAGGAGAGACAGTATTACAGAGACTATCTTGCAGAAGGTTATCCCCCTATTGCAGATGTTATTGATGACGAAAGCTGGAAGAGACTTCTTTATCACGATGATATGAACAAGGACATTACAAATATCTTTTCAGTGATTCAAAAGGCTTTTACAGTTGTGAAATGTCAGAGAGTTGAAAATGTGGGACTTGATTTAGCTTCTGCAGTAGATCCCACAACTGATCCTGCCTCATTTTCTCAACTTGTAAACTTCGGACTTGGAGTTACGGGAATTCCTGCAATGAATCTGTTTTATCAGCAGACTCAGACAAGCTTTGGTATTGTTGATACAATTCCGCCCGTAATGATTGCCGGTTCAGAAGCCGCAGACATGAAGGATTACCTTGGACTTGCTTTTGCCCTTGGTCAGCATCTTACTCTTTTAAGACCCGGTCTTCTTGCCAAGCAGGTACTTAAATCAGGTACAGAACTCTCTGCATGGCTTCTTGCAGCAGTTAAACTTCACGTGCCGGCGCTTCCTGTTCCCAATAAACTGATTGCACCTGTTAACGAGAAAATGCAGCCCTTAAGAGCTCATTTGACAGATTCCGATAACGAAATGTTAAAAGGCTATGTTCAATCCTTTGTTGCTCAGGCAGCAGACGTAGATCTTAAAAGATGGGCACGTTCGGTTGATCATACAGGAGACAGAGCAGGTCTTATTCTTTGCGGTGACATAGCAATAGCCAAAAGGGTAATTGACGGTCAGGTTCAGGATGAAACAGAGAGAGCTCTTCGTATAAAAGAACTCTCCTTGTACATGGTGTCCGAATCCTACTTCAAACTCCGCAAAAAACTGGGAGTAGCCCTCCAGGCCGGCTGATCTGTTCCCCCGCAAAACAAATCAATAATTTCCCCAACAAAACCTGATTCAAAAAAAACGCTAATCAAAAACGTATCAGTCCAAAATAGATGATATATTAATAATATTACCCAGCCAGTCAAAAAATGCTATATTTGCTAAATGAACAACATAAATAACCAGTCCTGACCCACCCACCAGTCCTGACCCCACCAGTCCTGACCCCGGTTAAGTTTTCAGACATTCTTATAAATGCGAAAACAAGCTGTTTTGGGCGTAATTCAGACAAATTTTAGGTGTTTCTATTCTTTATAAATTATCGTTTTAAGGCTGTCATTACTTTTTTATAGGACTTTTTGTGTGAGTAGACGCAGGTGTCGGGAGCCATCGATATGTTTGGGCTTGTCTGTTTTCTTATTAGTGCCAGAAAATTTGTTTAATTTATCCGGGGCTGCATTTTACTCCATTGTAAATTCTCATGGCGTAGGTCCCTG
>JAFGVO010000332.1 GCA_016937935.1 Deltaproteobacteria bacterium
AATTATTTTTAAAAAGTTCGCACAATTTGTATGCAAACGGTCGATATACCTCCGTGAAATGTTTCACCTATTGAAAAAGGCGGTTTGAGAATGACTCGTAGAGATGAAGCTTACAAGAATATTTTTATGCACAGGGAGATAATAATTAATCTTCTGCAGGGGTTTGTTAATCACGGGTGGGTTAAATACATTAATTTGGACTCTTTAGTGATGATTCCAACAGAGCACATTAGCGACAAGCTCGACAGGCGGGTTAATGATTGTGTCTGGAAGGTTAAGATTGATGACGGACGGGAACTTTTTATTTTTATCATGATTGAGTTTCAGTCTACACCTCAAAGATTGATGCCTCTTCGCATGAGCACCTACAGGAATCTTCTTTATCAGCACCTGATTAAATCGGGTGATATTGATAAAAATCAAATGCTTCCCCCTGTTTTGCCCATAGTTATTTATAACGGCGACAAGGAGTGGCGTTATCCCACCAGTCTCTTTGATATTATTGATAATTCGGGGGATGAACTCTTGGAGCTTATTAGAAACGAAAGTTTTTTGCTGTTTGATATTAACAAGATCTCAAAGGAACAACTTGAGAGTGCAAATATGGAAAAAAGTAAAAATTATGTGTCAAAGATTTTTACTCTTGAACAATCCGCTCAATATGGTCATATTATTAATGTGGTGGCCCAAATTCATCAGTGGCTTAATGAGTCAAAAGATGAAGAGCTCTCCAAGGCTCTTGCGGTGTGGTTTAACAATGTTTTAAGGCCATCCAAACAGAGCCGGGTGCAGTTGCCCCTGTTTGAGAATTTTTCGGAGGTAAAAAGTATGTTTTTAAAAAATTTAGAAAGAATAGTGGATAAAGCCGAAGAGGAAGCCCTGGCGAGAGGCTGGAAAAAAGGAATGGAGAAAGGGATAGCAGAGGGAATGGAGAAGGGAATGGAGAAGGGAATGGAGAAAGGAATGGAGAAAGGAATGGAGAAAGGAATAGAGAAAGGGATAGCGGAAGGTAGAAAAGAGGAAAAAATACTTACTGCCCAAAAATTTAAGCAGCTTGGAGTGGATAATGAAACAATCATTAAAGCCACAGGCCTGTCTCCTGAACAAATCGAAAAACTTTAAAATTAATGCATATTGTTCTGCTACCAGTAAATAAAATGTCTGCCGATAAAATCGACTGCATTCACAAGGAATGATCCAGATTTTTCGTTTAAAACAGCAACCATATTAAGACAAATCAAATAACTCTGCGATGTTAGATTTCAAAGAGATGGGACAAGAGGTACTGAGAATAATTTTACAATTATTGTCATAGTGGTTAGTTTAAATTAAGAGGCAATCTGGTATTGCAATGATAATTTAAGAAATGGGCCAATTTTATATGGAAGTATTATTGAATTTTTTAAAAGAGATTTGGAATCTGACACTGGTTATGGCTCCTTATCTTTTGCTGGGCTTTTTAATTGCGGGGGTTATGCAGCAGGTTCTGCCAAAGGATCAGGTTACGCGGCATCTTAAGGGGAGCAACTTTCTATCGATTATCAAGGCTTCGCTTTTTGGGGCTCCGCTTCCTGTTTGCAGTTGCGGTGTTATACCTATTGCTGCTCATTTAAAAAAACAGGGGGCATCCAAAGGTGCGGTGATCTCTTTTTTAGGAAGCACACCAACAACAGGAGTTGACAGTATTTTTGCAACTGCCGCACTTCTTGGGACGGTTTACGCTGTTTTCAGACCTGTTATGGCTCTTGTAACCGGAATTTTTGCAGGGACTCTTGTTAATATTTTTGATGGGGAAAAGGGAGTCAGTGACCATGGGGGCAATAACAATGAGCCTGTAAAAAAAAGAAAGAATATTTTAGTTAATGTTATAGAATATGCCCTTGTGGATCTTATTGGTGATACGGGCAAATGGATTGTGGTCGGTATCATTGCCGGCGCTGCATTTTTTGTTTTTATACCCGAACAGCTTATTGAAACATGGCTCACATCTCCTTATACCGCCTACCCGGCAATGCTTATTGTCGGCATTCCTCTTTACGTTTGCGCAACGGGCTCCATACCAATTGCGGCCGCATTTATTTTAAAAGGTATAAGCCCGGGTGCCGCTTTAATATTTTTAATAGCAGGGCCCGCAACAAATGGGGCAACAATCAGCTTTATTGGCGGTACAATGGGAAAAAAGACACTTTTTGCCTATCTGTTTGCAATAGTTGCAAGCGCACTTACAGGAGGTCTGCTCCTCGATTTGATCTGGCCGTTTTTTCCTGCTCCCGATTTTCTCTCCCTAAAGGGAATGGAGCATAAAACAACTGTTCTTCAATATGTATCTGCCGTAATTCTTATACTCTCAATTTTATGGGCATATCGCCCTTTAAAGAAAATTAACAAAGGAGATCCTGTGCAAAATATACAAGTATCAAAAATATCCTGTGAGGGATGCGCATCCACAATAAAAAAAGGGCTTATTTCAGTAAAAGGAGTAAGCGGTGTAGATGTTGATGTAGCCTCAAAAATTGTAACAATCTCAGGAAGTGCAACATTACAGGCTTTAGAAGAAAAACTTATTGAAATAGGCTACCCAAAAGATAAGTAGCCTCATCTAAAAATGACAAGTTAAGTTAGAAAAAAATTATTTACCGGTTCCGGTATCAGTTGCTGTATCTGAATCAGTAGCGGAATCTGTAGCTGTATCTACAGATGTATCTGAGTCTGTTGCTGTATCTACAGGTGCATCAGTTGCTGTATCTGCAGTATCAGCAGGATCGCCAGTATCTTTTGGAGTTGTATCAGCACCTGTATCTTCCGGAGTTGTATCAACAGCAACCTCAGTATCAGCCATATAAGTAGTATGAGGCCACATATCACCGCCATAAAAACCAAGGTGATCCAGCCAGATATCAAATTTTGAAGCACTGCCGTCATCTGCAGCCAAAACTTTAAACTGTATGTTTATAAATCTGTCAGGATCGAGTTTAGCCTGAATTCCCCATCCCTCCTGTTTAAAATCATCCCAGGAAGCCCAGTATTCACGCCATGCACCATCAAGCTTAAACTCAACTTTATGAAAATCAAAACATTTTTCGCCGGCTTCTTCATCACATTCACCACCATCAGATATAGGAGCGGTTTCAGGCATATTTAATGATAAAACAAGTGTTCCTGTACCGGTTGCCCAGAAAGTTACACCTTTTGCGCCGCTTGTGCCAAGAGCGCGAGGCTCTTTCCCTTTATCATTATAACTATGATCATCGGCAAAATAGATACCGAGACCTACACCGTTTCCAGCTGTTTCACCTTTAATATTCATAGATGTAGTACTTCCAAAAAAAGTAAAGGGATCAGTCTTTTTGGTTTTTATACCTGTAGCTACACCACATTTTTCAGGCGGAACTGTAAATGATCCAACTTCACAGCCTAATATTGGTGCCAAGTCCTTAGTACAGCACTTTGCGCCAGCTACATCCGGATCACATTCAGTGCAGTGGGGAGATTCAGCGGCCCATGGTTCTATATCATCGATAGTTATAGTGGGATCATCATAGGTGTAAAAATAACCTCCACCGTTAGGTATACCTTCTAATTTACTGTAAAGAGTTTCTGCATTATTATTAGTGACCGCCTCAAATTCAGTAAGAAGATATGTTATTGCGTGTTCATCAGTAGGCTCTAGTGAATATACACGATCCTCCGTGGAGCCCGCACAGCCGCTTAAAAGCATTGCTGACAGAGAAATAAAAAGTACCAAAAAGCTCATTTTTTTCATAATTTACCTCAATTGTTTTTAAACCGTTTTTGTTATCTCTGTTTTACAGGATAACTATTTGGAGATGATTTTTAAATCATCCCATTAATCTATAATAGTTAAAGTTGAAAAAAAATGAAATAGTAGCTCACATTATTCATCTAAATATATGTTTTGTTACCAAAATTGAGCAGAAATGTACATGTCTAGTGGAGACCGAGGGCTTTTAACATAAATTCATTTTTTTCCATAAGGCCAAGAGCTCCTTTTTTAACCTCCTGCTCATCATAAAAATTGGATTCATCTGCTTCAAGTTCAGGATTCCATATTGCAACCGGAACAGGATCACTTGCATGAGCTCCGGTTTCAACTGGAGTGGGGTGATCGGGAAGAACTGCAACAATTACTTTCTCATCCATAAGCTTAATACCATCCAAAACAGGTTTTACAATTCGACTGTCCAGATACTCTATACATTTTATTTTTAGCTCAAGATCTTTTGAATGGCCCGCCTCATCTGTGGCCTCCACATGGAGATAAACGAGATCATGGGTTTTAATAGCCTCAAGGGCCGCAGCGGATTTTCCTTCATAATTTGTGTCATGGAGTCCTGTTGCTCCTTCAACAATAATCTTGTCCATTCCCGATAACACCCCGAGCCCCTGAATCAGATCAACCGCAGAGATAACAGCGCCACTCTTGCCATAGAGTTTTTTAAATGTATCCATTGAAGGTTTGAGCCCCGGGGACCATGTCCATATTGAATTTGCCGGATCAAGGCCTCTATTAATTCTGGCAATATTAACAGGATGATTCTCAAGAATCTTTCTTGCATCAAGATGAAGTTGTTTTAAAAAGGCTGCTGTATCTTCTGCCCCGGCATCAGTGGCTTTGGGATAAAGAGACTCGGCATTCTCGCCAACGTGATCATGGGGAGGAGCGCAATTAAGAGACGGTGAGGCCCACCCTTTTTCAAGAACCAGAAGATGCCTGTAACTGACCCCTGGATAAAATTTAACTGGATGACTGGTACCTGCCCCAAGCTCTTTATCAAGAGCTGAAATAAGCAAAAAAGCCTCCTCATTTGAAATATGCCCTGCGGAGTGATTTTTAATTGTGCCGTCACTATTTACACAGATAAGATTGCAGCGCATAGCCACATCCCCGTCGTTTACAGGTACATTCATACTGGCTGCTTCAAGAACACCTCGCCCCTGAAAGCAGAGTTTTGCATCGTATCCAAGAACTGTAAGATTGGCAACAGCAGAACCGTTGGACATCCCATCAGGAATAGTTTTTAAAAAACCGGTCCTCCCCATTTTGGCAACCAGATCAATAGACGGTTTATTGGCAGCCATGAGGGGAGTCTTTCCACCTAGAGCCTTTACAGGATGATCACTCATTCCATCCCCTAATATTATTATCGTTTTCATCTGAAATCCTTTTTTAAAATATCTTTAAACTCAGAATATAAAGCGTTCATATTGCCAAATGATTCATCCTTGTCATCCAGTCCCATAAGGGCCTTTGGAAGTTTAGGATCAACACCTGTTGCACTTATGACCTCATCTGGAAATTTTGCAGGATGGGCTGTCTCAAGGGAGATAGCCGGAGCATTAACAAGTTGAGGGTTAGCTTCAAAGAAGTGCTCCAATCCTTTCCAGCCAACCGCTCCGTGAGGTTCCAGAACTATATTATAATCGTTATAGACTCTTTTTATTGTTTCTCTTGTGCTATTGTCATCTATGCTGACAGAGAAAAAATCTCTATTGATGGCGTTCATATCCGGAACCTTGGCAAGAATACCTTTTTCGTCAATATGACCGCCGTAAAGGTCTACAAGCCTTGCAAGATTTGAAGGGTGTCCAACATTCATGGCATTGGAGATACAAACCTTTGACGGTTCAATTTTATTATAATCTCCGGTTCTGAAAAATACAGGAACCTCATCATTTGCATTTGTTGAAACTACAAATTTTTCAACGGGAAGCCCGGATTTAAATGCTAAAATACCTCCCATAAGATTTCCAAAATTACCCGAGGGAACCGAAATAACAGTTTTTTCACCTCCGGCAATATCAGCAATTCTTGATGCGGCATAAATGTAATAGACAGACTGGGGAAGCAGACGACCAATATTTATTGAATTTGCACTGGAAAGATTTAAATCATTCAAATCCCCGTCGCCAAAAGCCTGCTTTACGAGAGCCTGACAATCATCAAACTTTCCGTTTACAGCAATCATAGTAACATTATCACCCAATGTTGTCATCTGTTTGCGCTGTCTTACGGACACCTCGTCTACGGGAAAAAGAACAAGTACCCTTATGCCTTCAACGCCCAAAAATGCGTTTGCAACTGCAGACCCCGTATCACCTGAAGTAGCAGTAAGAATCAGAAGTTCCTCTCCTCTTTTTGCCACAAGACGTCCAATAGCTCTTCCCATAAACCTGGCGGCAAAATCTTTAAAAGATGCTGTAGGCCCATGATCTAAACGAAGAATATGAGATCTGTTTACAACCTTTTCTACCGGAACTTCAAAATCATATGCATCAGTGCAAATCTCTATAATTTCGTCCTCTGTAAATATGCCCTCACTATATGAAATCAGAACCTTTGCAGCAATCTCTTCATAGGACATGTCCCTTGCATTTTTAAGAAGGTCTTTTGATATTGCAGGTATACTCTCAGGTAAATACAAACCTTTATCAGCCGCCTGCCCCTGTAAAAGAGCCCTGTCCAGAGTAACAGGCTCAACACTTTTATTTGTACTGTAAAACTTCATTTTAATATTTTCCTCATTTTCTACAAAGGTTTTTAAAACCTTCAATATAATTTCCTGATATTTCCCCGGCCTCAGTAAAAATTGCAGTTATATATTTACCTGGGGTTACATCGAAAGCCGGATTTAAAACTTTTACACCCTCCGGAAGAATCCTTACACCGTGGATATGGGTAACCTCTTCATCTTCTCTATACTCAATAGGAATATCATCCCCGGTTGCACAATCGATATCAATAGTGGAAAGAGGTGCTGCAACATAAAAGGGAATACCGGCTGCATTTGCTGCAAGTGCCACACTATATGTCCCTATTTTATTACAAGTATCACCATTGGCTGCAATCCTGTCAGCTCCAACAACAACTGCGTCTATTTTTTTTAAACGCATTAGTGATGCAGCTGCATTATCAGAAATTACAGTAACGTCTATTCCTTCTTTAGAAAGCTCCCAGGCTGTCAAATTTGCCCCCTGAAGCCGTGGACGAGTCTCATCAGCTATAACTTTAATATTTTTACCCTCAGCAACAGCCGAACGAATAACCCCAAGAGCAGTGCCCCACCCCGCAGTTGCAAGAGCTCCCGCATTGCAATGTGTTAAAACCGTAAATCCATCTTTAAAATGAGCTGCTCCAATAGCACCCATCTTTTTACAAGCAGCAATATCTTCTTCAAAAATTGCATGAGCCTCTTTTAGCACAGCTTCAAATTCTCCATCTGAAGCTATAACAACTTTTTTCATTCTGTCTATTGACCAGAAAAGATTTACAGCTGTTGGTCTTGTGGCACCTAAAACATCACAGGCTGCAATAATATCATGTACACTTCCCTTAAATTCAATTGCCGCTAGAGCCACACCATATGCCGCAGTTACACCAATTGCCGGAGCACCTCTTACAACCATTGTTTTAATTGCATCTGCTACAGCCTGGACACTATTGTATCTTTCGTACACCTCAAAGTCAGGAAGCTTACGCTGATCAAGCAGCACAACTTCGTCATTATCCCATTTTATTGTAAAAAAAGAATTTTCAGTTTCAGACACATTAACCTCGTCATATAAAATTTAAATTGCCATCTCAAATATTGATTATAGAGACAAATTCAAGGCCATATTTACAATGACAAATAGCAAATAACCAGTTCAAAATTAAATTTAACCATACTTTATTATCTTTTTTTCTTTTAAAAATTCAGATTGCAAAAATTTATATTTATATTAAACAGTGGGTTATTGGAGAATCAGATGAATAGAGCAGAGTTACAAAGACTGGATAGAAAGAGCATCGAATCAAAAGCAATGGGATTTTCCATAATGCTCTGGATGTCTATATGGGTAATAATAGGTGTTACCGGCAGATTCATTTATGGAGATTTTTACGGTTTTGGTGCCGGGTTCTTAATCGCTCCTTTTATTTCACTGTTTTTAATGTGGCTTCTATTTTTAACACCCAGGGCCAAAAAGAAAAACATTGTCGAAGCATCCTGGACTAAAAGCAGCATTAGAATCTTTGATCCAATTATTAACAATCATATATCCATTGATCTTTCACTACCACATAAAGCTATTCTTATTATATCAAAACATGAGCAGCAATTTCTCCTGCGCCTTGATCAGACTGATCCTCAAAAAATATCTCAACCTGACAATAACACCAGAATTGATATTATTGGCCAGCTTCCTCTGGCTCTTCCCCTTATTCCATCGGGAAAAGCAATAACCTTAAAAGGCTTTTTAACTGCCGGTGAAAAAAGCAGTCGAATCAAATCTATTCCTTATAAATTAAAAGATATTTCCAATAATCAGACAGTAATAAACAGTCTGTTAATATTTATTGAAAAGCACAAGCATAATTGCAACAACGATCTTATGATAAAAAAACGAGATGACATAATAAAATTAAGCCAGAGAAGCTTAACTCTTATTACACCTCAAAAAACAATAACATTTTCTGAATCTGAAAAGTTTAAAATTGAGACTCTTGAAACATCTGCAGAATCAGCGTCAAACAAAATTGGCGAAAATACTAGACAGATATTAATTGCCCTCATCCCCCCTTCCGGAATTAATGACTCGCTTATCTTTGAAGTAAATACCCTAAACCTGTTTGAAAATATAATTGAAAACAGATGGAGTATTCCTGAAGATATTTTATATCGAAAATTTACTCTTTACGATGATTCAGTTAACACTTTTATTGTTACAGATATTCTTAAAAAGCTGATTAAAGCATCTGTCCCTGACAGTATTGTTCTCGAATTACTGATAAATTAATAGCAATTAACTTTGAAGTAAATTGCTGATTAGTCATTTCATTATAATAAGACTTAACCTATTAACTGGCAAAACCATTTTTTTCATTGTAGACTTTAAAATAAGAGTTCTAAACTTTTTGATTTTTCATTAATGTGGTTTTTTAAATGAACACAAAACAAATTACTATTGATTTCGAAGAACTTCTGAGATTGGCTCCTGATGCTTTTCTTCTTGGTAATCCCAAAGGGGATATTTTATATGCAAACGAGCAGATCTTTCCCCTGACAGGATATACTCAATCAGAACTGTTCAACAAAAATATCTCAACTCTTTTTACCGATGTGAGCTTAGAAAAAAAACCACTCAGATATGATCTTCTGCAACAGGGTCAAAATGTAATAACCGAACGTCAATTAATCAAAAAAGATGGTTCATTTATTCATATTGAAATGATCTCAAAAAAAATCAATTCAGACCTCTACACCTCTTTTATAAGAGACATTTCTCAAGTAGCAAAAACAAGAGTCCACCTTCAGGAAAGTGAAGAAAAATATCGTGCGGCCTTTTTAACAAGCCCTGATGCCATAAATATTAATACCCTTGATGGTGTTTATATTGATATCAATGAAGGGTTTACCGCTCTTACAGGATATACAAAAGAAGATGTTGTTGGCCGTTCATCTTCAGATATTGAGATTTGGGCAATCCCTGAAGATCGACTGAAACTTATTGAAGGCTTAAAAAAAGATGGGAAAGTTAAAAATCTCCAATCAAGTTTTAGACGTAAAAATGGCAAAGTTGGAGACGGCCTTATGTCTGCAAGTATAATCAATATCAAGGAAGCTCCTCATATACTCTCTGTTACAAGAGATATTTCATCTCACCTGAAATTTATGAATGCTCTCCAAAAAAGTCAGAAGATGGAAGCTATGGGAACTCTGGCAGGTGGCATTGCCCATGATTTCAACAATCTTCTGGCCGGAATATATGGAATGATAGAGATTTCAATGGGTGAAGAACGAAAAGATATTCGAACCAGATATCTTCAAACAGCTGTAAAATCAATAGAAAGAGCCAGAGATTTAACATCCCAGCTTATCACCTTTGCCAAAGGTGGAAATCCGAAAATTGAAAGTGAAAATATTTTAAATATAATAACAGAATCTGCTAAATTTGCACTAAGTGGAACCAATATTCACCTTGAAATAACCTCTGGAAAAGATATTCAAATCTGCAGAATTGATAAAAACCAGATTTCTCAAGTAATTGACAATATAATTATAAATGCTAAGCAGGCTGCCCCTCCAGCCACAATCATTAAACTCTCCTTTTCAGGCAGAACCATAAACTCCGAAGATCAACTTTTCCTAAAACCCGGTCAATATGTTCAAATTGATATTTCTGATAATGGCCCGGGGATTCCTTCAAACCTTCAATCCAGGATTTTTGAACCATTTTTCTCAACTAAAAAAGATGGACATGGACTTGGCCTGGCAACATGCAGCACTATAATTGATAATCACAATGGTCTTTTATATATTTCTAAATCAACTTCAGAAGGTGCAACATTTACAATTCTGCTGCCTGTTGAAGAACAAAACCGTAAATCTAAAAATACGGAGAGTGAACTGACCCAAAAAATTGAGGGAGAAAACCGGGGTGGCAACATTATTATCATGGATGATAATGAAACAATTCTGGACGTTTTAAAACTGATGATTTCTGAACTTGGATATGATGTTACTATTTCAACAACTGGTGAAGATTTGCTGAACATGGTTAAATCTCACCCTGAAAACTATTTTAAAGGGGCAATAATGGATCTTACAGTTAAATCAGGCAAAGGTGGAGCTGACATAGCCGGGGAGCTTAAACAAACAAGTCCTCATACTGTTCTTGTTGCAATGAGCGGGTACACCGATAATTCTATAATATCACAGCCAGAAGAGAACGATTTTCATACGTCATTATCCAAGCCTTTTACAAGTACACAGCTTGCCGATTTATTTGAAAAACATATAAAATAATCTGCCATAAACAGGAACATCAAAATTGACATATTATAAAGACGCATCTACAAGAGCCAGTGAAACAGTAACAATAAGGCTGACACTTGATGAAAAACGAATTTTAGACCATCTGTCTCATATTCAAAACATTACAAAAACAGATCTGATTCGAAATCTGCTGTCAGACAATGCAAAGTCATTAGGCATTACTCACATTCCGGACCCTCCAATCAAAAAAGGCCGGGGACGTCCAAAGAGTAAAAAAGCTGAAGCTTTAAACATCGCCCCAACAATAGAAATTATTCAGAATAATGCTTTAACAACTGAGGCTGAAAACACCTCCCATACAACATCTATTGAAACGTCGGATGATGCATATACATTTATTGATCTTGCCAATGACTTTTTAGATCACTCTAAAGATAGAGGCGAGAAAGTATTAAAAGAGATAAATGAAACAGTCTCCTATCTGACAAAGCCAAATGGATATGCTATATTTATAAGACCCAAAACATCTTTAAAAGAGATAACAGACCATTTTCTTCTGGCACTCAGAGACTCTTTAAAAGATGCCCCATTGAGATTTCCCCTAAAAAATCTCTACCTGACATATTTAAAAATGATCCTTAATTTTGGAATCAATAAAGAACTTTTTGAAAATGATATCAACCCCTCTGAAATTTTAAATTCATTTACAGCAAAAGAGGTGGCTGACGCACTCCCAAGGCCAATATCTCCTCCCCGCCAATCCTAAAAACTTCCAAAAACTTAACCTG
>JAFGVO010000333.1 GCA_016937935.1 Deltaproteobacteria bacterium
AACAGCAAACAGCAAACAGCAAACAGCAAACAAGAATAAATTTAGATTATTAATATTTGCAATTCTTTTATTATTTTTTTCCGGTTGTACTGAGGATATTTATACTGAAGATATGCCCGATAACATTCCGCATATAAATGGAACTTCAGATAATGGTAACTTCGAAGATATTACAGATTTCAACGATCCAGATTATGTAAAATACAATAGAGCAATGGCATATTTGCAATTTAATAACTCTGATGGAATCCCCGATGGAGCGTGTTCATCCATAGCTGTTTCGCCTTATCATATTTTAACCGCAGCTCACTGCCTTGATAATAATTTAAATAGTACTCCTGATCATTTTTTGGATTTTGCAAGTTTTGGTTTAGATTATCTTTCAACAGGAGTCGAATGTAATTTGATTGGTAGTAATAGAAATATTAATGGACAAGGAATAGATTGTATCAATAGACATGGTCCAGGCGCTTATGGTTATTATGAGTATAAAGGTTCAGAAGGTCATCAAACAAAAGATTATGCTATTATAAGGTTAAAATATAATTTAAATCGATACAAAGGTGTTGGTTGGATTGATAAAGACGATATTGGATCCCCAAATTCTGATCTACCTTCAGCAGAGGTTTTTGGTTATGGTCTAAAATATTGTTCAATGAGTGATATTCATGGAGGTTCAGGTTATGGTTTTGGTTTTCTCAGACGAGGGTGGGGGTTTGAAGTAGGAGGAGATAGTGGAGACAGATTTATTATTGATGGATACAGACCTTTTCTTGATGCTGAAACATGGCTTTGTGGTGGGGATTCTGGAGGGCCAGTTTTTCAGGAAGATAAACTTATAGGTTTGTTTACACTAGGTTGGGATGAGTATGATAATGCAACAAAAATAAATAGGACTTGGACATTTGATCATATAGATGCTGACAATGATGGCTATGATTTGGATGGTGACGGATTTTATAATTATGATGATAACTGTGTTGATGTATATAATCCAAGACAGTTTACATTCAGCAGAGTTGAAGGTGAAAATGGCATCGCATGTTCACCTAATATTGATGGTATGGGAGCATCTATTACAGAGATGATGGAAAACATAAATAAATTTTCTCTGTTTGGTGAAAATACAGTCTATTTTAATGACAGAGCATGGCTCATTGATAATGGACTTATTGGTGGTAATTATATTGAGATCGGAGATGGAGCAAGTGTGGGTACTCTTCTTGCCGGCAATGGGGGAATTTTTGTTAGAGGAGGAAGTTCAGCTGATGGTAGTGTACTATCCAATGGAACAATAAATGTTCAGGATGAAAGTCGGTTTCATGTAAAAGGATCTACAGTAGAAAATTATCAGCTTTTTAGTCTTCCAACCCTATCATTTTTCACCCCCGCTCTTGTTAATTTTCCAGTAGGAATAGCTATTAGTAAAAATGTTGAGCCTTGGCAGGCAGAAAATCTCAGCATTCCTAAAAATGCACTTTATTCTGCATATGATAAAGTTGCAGTTAAAGGAATATTACGTTTGCTCAATTGTGGAACTTACTATTTTAACGAGCTTACATTTGAACCTGGCTCCAGCTTGGTAATGAGAGGTGATGAGTGTGGTCAACCTACCAAAATATATGTGAGAGACAAGTTTATGTTTAGAGGAGTTCAAAGTGCTTACAATGAAGAAACTTTTAATCCTGATAATTTATTGTTTGCAGTTTTTGGAACATCTTACATTCCAATTGAGCGTGAATTTTATGGAACTATAATTGCTCCTGACTCTGCTGTTGGTGTTTCAATACCAACTCAGCCACATTTGCCTGTACCAAGAATGGCGGCTACTATTTATGCTAACACTATTGTTATCCATCAGGGTACAATACTGGACGAAGTCTTATTCAAAGGCTCCTGGCTTCCATAGGAGACTGAGGAAAAAATATGAAAAGATTTAAAAATATATTTTATTTATTAATTTTTACTTTTTCACTGCTCTCTTTTAATGGATGTGGCTGTACTGCACCAGGATGTTTTCCTGGATTGTATGTAGATGTTTTGGTTGATCAGTATTCAGATATAAATAAGTGTTCAACTCTTCGTTTGTATTGGGAGGCTGGTGATAACGTTGGTGTTTTTATTGATGCTTCAAATATTAAAAGTTTTAGAGACATTTCTGTAGATAATGGAATACAGTTTCCTGTTCCTGATTATGAAAATGATACAGAAAATGCTGAAGGTTCTCTCTATGGCGAAGATGAGATTTATCTTGAGGTTTATTGTAATGAAGAGATGCTGCATGAAAGTATTCATAAAATAGACTGGAAAACTGAAACCTGTGGTACCTGTACATGCAAACCTGATCCTACTTATAAACGTGCACTAATTCAGATAACTATAGATGTCTCAAATATTCCTGAGCCGGACAGTGAGACTTTATGAGTTTGTAATCACTTAATTAGACTGGCATAAGTGGCACTTTTTTTGGTTGATTTTGTGCCGGTTGTGCCGATTTTTAGGGTTTTCTCTCTGTTATTTTGGAAAAAAGTTTAGTGAATTCAACAAATATTATTGTTTAAATTTTTGGCTCGCATTTTGCCTTTGTCTTTTGTTATGAAAAAGATAGAACAAAACAGTATTGAGTACTCAGACGACGAGGAGGAGTGCTTTTATGTAAAACAGGACTTGAAGTCCTATTTTACATAAAGTAGAATAGGTTATATGATAGAAAGAACAGTATCAAAAGAGCTTAAAGTATTAGTGGGAGAATATCCGGTAGTTACTATTCTTGGACCACGTCAGTCTGGTAAAACTACTTTAGCGAAAACTGTTTTGACAGATTACGCTTATTCTAATCTTGAAATTCCCGAGACAAGGCTGTTTGCAACAGAAGATCCCAAGGCGTATCTTGCTCAATTTTTGGGGCCAGTGATAATTGATGAAATTCAACGGGTACCTGATTTATTAAGTTACATACAGGGAATAGTTGACGAGGAAAATATTGAGGGACGATTTGTATTAACCGGTTCTCACCAGTTGCAACTCCAAGAGGCGGTTACTCAGTCTTTGGCAGGTAGAACGGCAATTTTAAAGTTATTGCCTTTTTCAATTGCAGAATTGTCGAAACATTCGATTTCATTTGATAATTTTGAAGGGTACTGTTTTAAAGGGTTTTTGCCTCGTATTTACGATAAGTCCCTGCGGCCTGCAATCGCATATTCTAACTATTATCAGACATATGTTGAACGAGATGTTCGTCAGATGATTAAACTTAAAGATTTAACCCTTTTTGAAAAACTGCTGAAATTAATGGCAGGAAGGGTGGGGCAAATTATTGATTACGGCTCGTTATCAAACGATGTTGGTGTCGATGCAAAAACAATTAAGAATTGGCTGTCAATTTTAGAAGCATCTTTTGTAGTTTTTAAGCTCTCTCCATATTTTGAAAACTTTGGAAAACGGGTCATTAAGTCACCAAAATATTATTTTTCTGACGTGGGTTTACTCTGTTTTTTGCTGGGAATTCAAAATGAATCCCAAGTATTAAGAGACCCTCTAGTGGGTAATATTTTTGAAAATCTTGTAATTACAGATTGTCTAAAGACCAGGTATAATCAAGGGGAAGTTCCTGACTTGTACTACTTCAGAGATAGTAATGGTAACGAAGTCGATCTTGTATATCAAAAAGGTAGAGAACTTGTGGCCATTGAAATAAAATCAGCAACAACCTTTTCTTCATCACAATTAAAAGGACTTAAACGATTTAAAAAAATAGCACCTTCAATTGGTCGCAGCTTTTTAATATACAATGGAGAATCAAAGATATTAAGCGACGGTATTCAAACCAAAAACTTCAAAGAATGCAGCACCATTTTTATTTAAAAACCACTAAATAATTAGCAATTCGCTTTGAAACGGGTCATGTGAAACCTAACTGCTGTTTCACATAACCATGTACTGTCTGTTTACCAGAAATTCTTCGAATGTTTCAAAGATCACTTTTGAACTGAATTGCTAATAAGTGAATCTAAGACAACAAATAGGGTTAAGGGGTAAAAAGAAGTAATTGATCAGGAAGAGGTTTTTGCTTGTTTATCGGAGAGGGTGGAGGAAACCGGATAGTGATACAATCCAGGTTTTAGTCACATAATTAAACTGGCATAAGTGGCACTTTTTTTGGTTGATTTTGTGCCGGTTGTGCCGATTTTTAGGGTTTTTTAGCTGCTTTTTTTGATAAAAGTTCAGTAAATTCAATAACTGTTACTGTTGAAAATTTTTGGCGCGTATTTTGCTTTTGTCTTTTATTATGAAAAAGATAGAACAAAACAATATTGAATACCCCAAGAGATTAAACAAGCTGACAGACCCTCCGGCATTTTTAAATGTTATTGGAAAGATTCCGGATATTCCAATGGTTGCTCTAATTGGAACCAGAAAAAGTGATATTAGAATGAAGCGGTTTACCCATGAGCTTGCAGGGGATCTTGTTAGACGAGGTTATGGAATTTTATCCGGAGGAGCCCTTGGAATTGATACCGCAGCCCATATGGGTGCCCTTGAAAATGGGGGTGTTACTGTTGCAATAATAGGATCTGGATTTAACTACATGTATCCTGCTTCAAACAGAGAGCTCTTTAGTAAAATATCTCAAAACGGTGCCGTTATTTCGGAGTTTCAAGAAGATACACCACCTTCAAAATGGACTTTTCCAAGAAGAAACAGGCTTGTAGCTGCTATGGCATCCGCAGTTGTTGTGGTTCAGGCACCATTAAAATCAGGTGCCATGATTACTGCAAGGCTGGCATCATCATTAGGGGTGCCTCTTGGAGCTGTTCCTGCATCCCCTGGAGATGAAGGAGGAAGCGGGTGTAATCTGCTTATTAAAAGCGGGGTGGCAATTATTGAGGATTTAAATGATATATTATCATTAATAGACAAAGACACTTTTATGGAACAGCTTGATTTAAGTGTTTCAAATGCAGCATTTAAAAATAATACAATTAAAAAAAGATCTGCAACACCAAAGGGAATGGGTGAAATAGAAGAAAAAATATGGGATGTACTATCATTAACTCCACTCCATATTGATGAGATTATATCCAAAACTCAATTGCAGGCAAATGTGGCAGGATCTACTCTTCTTAATATGGAACTGTCTGGAATTATTGAACAAACAGGTGGTAAGCGCTATGTCAGAAATTAGAAGAAACCTTTTTTAAAAGAGTTGAATTCATACCTGCATTTTCTTTTTTACAGTTAATAAATACTCTTATAATATCAAATCATGATTTTTTTAAATTTTCTATTTGTTTAAATTTATACTTTGAACCTTTTTGTATTGATGATATTGCAACCCAGTTCAGTTTTTACGGTCAATTCATGAAACATGTACAGTTTATTGATTGTAAATAGCCGTAATGTTTGAGAAATAATCTAAATATATCTATCTTTTTTGATATTTTGGGTATTTCCACACAAAGGAGAAAAATAAATATATGTCAAAATCCCTTGTTATTGTTGAGTCACCTGCAAAAGCGCGCACTATTCGAAAATATCTTGGTGCGTCTTATACTGTTAAAGCATCCCTTGGACATGTTAAAGATTTGCCTAAATCCAAAATGGGTGTTGCTGTTGATAAGGATTTTTCTCCGGAATACAGAGTTATTCCAGGAAAAAGCAAAATACTTAACGAGCTGAAAAAATATGCAAAGACTTCAGACAATATATATCTCGCGCTGGATCCTGATAGAGAGGGTGAGGCAATTGCGTGGCACATTTATGAGGAGCTCGATGCAGCACCGGATAAAATTCATAGAGTGCTGTTTAATGAGATTACCAAAAAGGGTGTTTTTGAAGGAATTAATAATCCTCACCCCATAGATATTAAAAGATTTGAATCTCAGCAGGCCAGACGAATTCTCGATAGACTCGTGGGTTACGAAATTTCTCCTGTTTTATGGAAAAAGGTCAGAAGAGGTCTATCTGCGGGGCGTGTTCAATCGGTAGCTGTTCGTCTTGTGGTAGATAAAGAAAAAGATATTGAAGCTTTTGAGCCAAAAGAGTACTGGAAAATATCTGCTGATTTAAAAGCCAGTCTTCCTCCTGAGTTCACAGCCAGATATCACGGGACAGATACAAAGAAAATTGAAGTCAATGATGGTGTTACAGCAAACACCATTAAAAGCGAAATTGAGGCGGCAACTCTAAAGGTTTCTCAAATTGACCGCAAGGAGCGCAAGAGAGCGCCACTTCCACCTTTTATTACAAGTAGATTACAGCAGGAAATGGCAAAGCGTTATAGATTTACCGCTAAAAGAACTATGATGATTGCCCAGCAGCTTTACGAAGGAATTGATGTTGGAGGGGATGGCACAGTTGGTCTTATAACCTATATGAGAACTGACTCTGTAAGACTGTCTGATGATGCTATAAACGAGGTTAGAGATTATATCTCTTCAAAATATGGAGAAGACCAGCTTCCTGCAAAACCCAATGTTTACAAATCAAAAAAATCAGCTCAGGATGCCCATGAGGCCATCAGAGTAACATCTACACAGTATCCACCCGAGAAAGTGGCAGGCTATCTTACAAAAGATCAGTTGAAACTTTACTCGGTTGTTTGGGAGAGATTTGTTTCCTGTCAGATGCTTCCTGCTGTTTTTGATCAGACAGTTGTTAAAATTGAAGCGGGAAGACACTTCTTGAGAGTTTCAGGTTCTGTGCTTAAGTTTCCAGGATGGCTGGCTGTTGTTGATCAGCAAAACGCAGCCCCTCTTGCAAAGAACGGCAGCAAGGATGATGATGACAGTGCAGCTGAACTTCCAGTTATGAACGAAGGTGATATTCTTACTCTTTGTAATAATGGTGTTATGGCAGAGCAAAAATTTACTCAGCCTCCAGCACGGTTTACAGAGGGAACACTTATCAGGGAGCTTGAGGAGAGAGGGATTGGACGTCCTTCTACATATGCAACTATTTTATCAACAATTCAGGATAGAAATTATGTTGAAAAAGATGAGGGCAGGCTTTACCCTTCTGAATTAGGTGTGATTGTTACAAAGAGACTCGTCGCGCATTTTCCAAGGATTTTGGATGTTGATTTTACAGCATCTATGGAAGAGTCTCTTGATAAGGTGGAGGAGGGGAGTCAGGACTGGGTGGCTCTTTTATCCGAATTTTATTCTCCCTTCAAAGATGAAGTTTCCGCAGCATTTAAAAATATGGAAGATATGCGCTCTCTTACAAAAGAGACCGATGAAGTATGTGAAAAGTGCGGCCAGCAGATGGTTGAAAAATGGGGCAGAAACGGTCGCTTTTTAGCTTGCAGTGCTTATCCCAAATGTAAAAGTACAAAAGAGATTGGTACAGATGGAAAACCTCAGGAAGAGGTTAAGGTTGATGTATTGTGTGATATCTGTGGAAAAGATATGCTTTTAAAACGGGGACGCTTCGGGTCATTTCTTGCCTGCAGCGGATATCCTGATTGTAAAAATACACGATCTATGCCAACAGGAATCAATTGTCCCAAGCCCGGATGTTCAGGTGAGCTTGTGGAGAGACGCACCAAAAAGGGTCGTATCTTTTACGGTTGCAGCGAATTTAATAAAACTGCCTGTGATTTTGTTATCTGGGGTAAACCGGTTAAAGAGGAGTGTCCTCTTTGCAAAGCACAGTTTTTAATGGCAACTGGCAGCAAGAAAAAAGGCAGAACTTTAAAATGTGTAAGTGAAGGCTGCAGTTATACTAAAACTGAAGCTGAAGAGGTTTGAATTCTCTCTTGCCTGATTTAGATACAGGTTTTCAATCAATCATGTAGCCCAGTTCCTGAAGCTGCTTTTTTGTTTCGTTGTCAATATTGGCATCATCGCTTTTATGTGTTTGGGCTCTTTTTTTAGGGGCTCTATTTTTATCATCGATATCATTGGCAGAAACAAATATTCCAAGGTGAGATCCCAGGCTGTCAAGCATGGCTCTTAACGCAAGAGGGTTTACATCTGAAAGATCTGCTGTCTCTTTAGGGTCATCAAGAAGATTAAACAGAGTTGTCTTAAGTCCTCTTAAAATCAGTTTGTAGATGCCGCTTTTAACTGTTCGCTGACCATCCATAAACTCCGAGTATACAGCTTTTGACCAATAGCGTTTTTCTCCTTTTAAAACAGGAATAAGCGATTCACCTTGCAGTTGCTCAGGTTTTTGAAGACCAAGTGAATCAAAAAGGGTGGGAAGAATATCCACAAGTTCAACAACTTCATTATATTCTTTGGGACTCTTTTCTGCATTTGCTCCGGGCAGACGAATTATAAGAGGAACATGTATGAGTTCTTCATAAAGGGAGTGACCATGTCCAACAAGCCCGTGATCAAAAAACTCCTCACCATGATCTGCCGTAATTACAATAATAGTATTTTTTAAAAGGTCCTGATTTGCAAGCTCCTTGTAAACTCTTGCAAGATGGTCATCGTGATAACTTATCTCTCCGTCATAAAGTGCTTCCAGTCTGAATTTATCACGCTCATTGAGTTTTAAAGCACCGGTTTTAACTCTCTCAACAAGGTCTGCTGTTTTAGTTGATTCAATTGGTCCATTGTAAGGTTCATCGTCATACAGAGCGCGATATTTAGCCGGGGGAATGTATGGGACATGGGGATCAATTGTATGAATGTACATAAAAAACGGTTTCTTTTCATATCTTTTTTTAAGCCATTCAACAGAGTCATCAGCCACAAACTGGGCTCTGTTTTTTTTGCCTTCACGTACATAGTTTGTCCAGAAATCCCATCCCCGCTCAAATCCGAATTTATTTGAAATGTAACCATTGGCAACAAATCCCGCAGTTTGAAAACCCATGGCTTTTAGATATTCTGAAATCATTTTTGCTGATGATGGCAGTTTATTGGTATCTGATTTTGTCTGATGGGATGATGGATACAGACCTGTTAAAAGAGATGCAATAGAGGGTTTTGTCCAGTTTTCCTCAGCCATTGCCTGTGAAAAAATCATAGATTCCTCAGCTATTTTTTTTATAAACGGAGTTTGAACCCTTGTGTTTTTATTAAAGATAGAAAGATGATCCGCTCGTAATGTATCTATTAAAACCAGTACAACATTAGTGGCCGTTGTTGTACCGGACGCTTTTACTTTACTTTTGTTCATAACTTCTATTGCAGGAGATATGATTTTAATATCCCCGTTATCAGCAGTAAATGTAACTTTGATGGCGCTATTTATAAAATCTTTTAAGGGAATATGAAAACTATTTGTCTGCATATTCAGATTTACAGATTTTGAAATATTTAATTTGGGATTGTCTGTTGTGATTGTTATTTTGCAACTGGTTTTAGTGCTTTTTAATAAGTTGAGGGCAGTTCCTGTTAAATAGGCATCACTGTAGTTTTCATTATTTGAAAAATACCAGCTCGCTGAATCTTCGGAATTTAAAATCAGCGAGTTTTTAACTCCGTCAGCGTCATTTCCTGTAAGTGTATTTACTGATGATGCCCCCGAGCTGTTTGGTGAATCTGCAGGAATAATTTTTACATAATCGACTGCAGCTTTGGCTGTTCCCCCCTCTTTAATTTTGTAGGAGTCCCTGAGTGTTAAAATTATCTCATTGTTGCCCTGTTTCAAATTATCGGTGTTTATAATTACATGCTCAAAAGTTTTGGAGGCAAATTTGAAATCATCACATTTCTTATCATTTACATAGATGCTTCCATTATCTGTTTTGCCTGACAGACCTTTTATTTTAATAACAATCTGCCCTTCGCCTTTTTCTGCTTCATTTAGGTAAAAATATATTCTGGCCCCCCTGCCGGATATGTATGAATAGGTAACCCCGTCACTTGTGTAGTTTCCCTTCCAGCCGCTCTTCCAGTCACCAAGGGTATATTTGTTACGGGAGTCAGTTCCAAAATCAATAAGGAGTCCGCCTGATCTGATATGTGCATCATCAATGTGTTCTACAAAATCATAAATTTTATCAAGTTTAACATTTGTTGGTTGTATGCCTGAAGGTTGTATATCTGAAGTATTTATTTGTTCAGAAGCCTCTCCTGCTTTTTTTTCAGAACTCACTTTTTTGTTATTATGTGAAGTATCCGAAACATCTCTAGGTTCTGGAGGTGTAGAATTATTAAGGCACGATGTTAAAAATAGTGAGAGTAAAATAGCTGTTGTTTTTATATAATTTTCAAATTTCATGGGAGCAACTCTATATTAATAAAGAGTCAAAAAGCCATTTTTTAGAATAATTTCCGGACTAATTTCCGGACGGAGGCCAACGTTTCCGGCCAACGTTTCAGACGTTTCCGGACGGAGGCCAGTGTTAGTCTGGGACGGAGTTAAATTGGGTGTTTTAAAATTGTATTGTAATTACAACATCTTAACCCAGTTAACCCAGGACGGAGGCCGGTTTTACCTGTTAATCTGAGACCAGAGTCCGGACGGAGGCCAATCGTTATCGTTTCCGGACGGAGGCCAATCGTTTCCGGACGGAGGCCAACGTTTTTCGGACGGAGGCGGACTGATTCGGACGGAGGCGGACTGATTCGGACGGTGGCGGACTGATCCCTTATTAAGGATATAAGAGGGTTGTAAAATTACTTTTTTTATTTCAGGAGTTTACCCATTTTGTAAATGATTTGATGGTGTTGTGGAAGTCATCTATCAGCATGTATAGGGCGGGTATCAGCAGGAGGGTTACGAAGGTTGCGAACAGTACGCCGAAGCCCAGGCTGATGGCCATTGGGATAAGGAATCTGGCCTGTAGTGATGTTTCTGTAATCATTGGCATCAGGCCAAAAAATGTTGTTAGGGATGTCAGCATAATCGGGCGGAACCTTCTTGTTCCGGCGTATATAATTGCATCAAACGCATTCATTCCTGCTCGTTTTTTTACGTTTGCCGCATCTATTAAAACAAGGGAGTCATTAACTACAACTCCTGACAGAGCAACAATTCCAAGGGCGCTTATAAAGTTAAGGGTGTAACCCATAATTAGATGCCCCATAACCGCTCCAACAATTCCAAATGGTATTGCCATCATAATTATTGCGGGTTGCAGATAACTTTTAAACGGAATTGCAATAAGAGCAAACATTACAAAGAGGGCAACAATAAAGTTCATCCCAAGGGATTGGAAAGCCTCTTTCTGTTCTCGCTGTTCTCCTCCCATTTCCCATTGGAGCTGCGGGTACTCCTGAACCAGTTTAGGCAGAATATCTGTCTGGAGAGTTTTAATAATATCTGCTGCTGTGTCAGCTCCCGGGACAAGCTCTCCTGTTACATCGATAACCCGTCTTCCGGACTCTCTGTTGATTGAGGTTGGAGATATGTTTCGTTGTTCTTCAACCAGATAGTTAAGTGGAACCTGACCACCTGTTGGTGTTCTGATATTCATATTCTCAATACTAAATTCTGATACTCTCTCTTGTTTGGGAAGGCGAACCATAACTTTAAGTTCTTCTCTTCCTCTTTGCTCTCTTCTGGCTTCTGCCCCGTAGAAAGCATTTCGAAGCTGGGTTGCAATATCAAAGGATGTAAGACCAAGAGTTCTTGCCTCGGGGAGGAGTTTGAAGTCAATCTGACTTTTACCTTCAGAATAACTGTTATCAATATCTGTCAACTTACTGAATCCTTTTAGCTGCTCAGTTAGTTTTGCAGATGCCTCCTGAAGAATAACCTCATCATCGCTTGAGAGCTGAACATCAACTGCAGCACCGGCACTTGGCCCAACTGATGATTTATAAACAATGGATTTTAACCCGGCGATAGGATTAGTAAGATTCTGCCAGTCCTGCCTTAATTGTTCCGCACCTACTTTGCGTTGCTCACTTGGTACAAGATTCATCTCAATTGTAACAAGATGGCTTCCTCCAGGGGCAGAGGCAGTACCTGCGCGAGGTC
>JAFGVO010000334.1 GCA_016937935.1 Deltaproteobacteria bacterium
AAAAAGAATCATGTGCTGGCAATAATTGGAGGCTCTGGCCTTTATAATCTTGAAAATCTTAATGATGTTAAAATACTCGATTTTGAAACACCATTTGGAAAACCATCTTCACCGCTTATTAATGGTTTTATAGGGGAAACAGAGATTCTTTTTCTGGCACGTCATGGGGTTGGACACACACTGTTGCCTTCGGAAATCAACTATAAAGCCAATATTGCAGCATTAAAACAGGCAGGTGCAACTCATCTTTTAAGTGTAAGCGCTGTTGGCAGTTTAAAAGAGCATATATACCCTGGACATCTTTGTATTGTATCACAGTATATTGATAAAACCAAAATGAGAGATTCAACCTTTTTTGGAAATGGTATTGTTGGCCATGTAATGTTTGCAGATCCCGTATGCCATGACCTTTCTGAAATTATATTTCAAGCTGCCAAAACTCTTAACTTTGATATTCATAAAGATGTAACACTGGCTGTTATGGAGGGACCGCAATTTTCTACAAGAGCCGAATCACGACATCATATATCAATTGGTGCTGATATAATTGGAATGACCTCGATGCCTGAAGCCAAACTGGCAAGAGAGGCTGAGTTATGCTATGGAAATCTCGCTCTTTCAACTGATTATGACTGCTGGAAAGAAGATGATGCTGTTACAGTTGAAGCTGTTATGAAAATAATGAGCGAAAATGTGGAAAAATCCAAACAGATGATTATTGAAATCGCCCAAAATCTGCAAAATGCAAAAAGTGAGTGCAGCTGCTCTACAGCACTTGAAAATACAATAGTCACTCAAAGAAACAAAATACCACAAGAAACTATAGAAAAACTTAAATCAGTTATGGGGAGAGTACTATGAATAAAACATTATTAGTGGCCGGCTCTATTGCCTTTGATTCATTAAAAACAAGAGCGGGCAGTAGAGATGAAATACTTGGAGGGGCCGCAACATACATATCAATTGCTGCATCATATTTTTCAAAAGTAAACCTGGTTGCAGTAGTTGGAAAAAATGATTTTCCAAAAGAGTGCAGCAACCTTCTTAAAAAACACAATATTGACCTTACTGGACTTGAATTTGCAGATGGCAGAACATTCAGATGGCAGGGTGAATATGCAGATGACTTTTCTACAAGACAGACTCTTGGAACTGAACTTGGTGTATTTGAAAAATTTGATCCTAAAATCCCGGAAGAATACATTGGGCCTCAAATATTACTTCTTGGCAACATAAGCCCTTCTGTTCAGCTGAAAGTACTTGAAAGAGCAAAAGGAACTCCATTTGTAATTACAGATACAATGAACCTCTGGATGGACATAGCATTGGATGATCTAAAAAAGATAATCAGTAAAAGCAATCTGCTGGTTATAAATGATGAAGAAGCCTTTCAATTAAGCAAAAAACAGCAGCTTATAACTGCTGCGAAAGATATTCTAAAACTTGGGCCTGAATTTTTGATTATCAAACGTGGTGAACATGGGGCATTTCTCTTTACTGCCAAAGACACTTTTTATTCTCCGGCAATTTTGTTAGAAGATGTTATTGACCCAACAGGAGCCGGTGACAGTTTTGCAGGAGGACTTGCAGGGTATCTTGCCAAAACGGGGGCTACTGATTTTACAACTATAAAAACCGCAATGCTTTACGGAACAGCCATAGCATCAGCCACCTGCGAAGGTTTTGGTACTGAAAAAACAATTACTCTAACAAATGATGAGATAGAATCAAGAGTGGCAAAACTCAAAGCACTGGTCAGCCTTCACTAAATCATGGCCTGGGCACAGGGGAAGTATTTTGCTGGATCGCCGTTTTTTTTGAAGATTTCAAAACTGCACTTTTTTTCTTTTTTTATCTGTACTTAAAGGCTCATTTCCAAACCTGAATTTAGGAAACAATTCAACCTTTTTTAAAGATGGCTGCAATACCAGTGAATCAATCAATAGCCGGGCCCCTTCTTCTGCCCGGCCTGCAGTAACCCATGCAACAACTCTTCCTCCTGTTGTTATCATAGCCGGTTTTCCATATTCAACCTGAGTTCCGGACGTTGATTCAGCATCCGCCATTTTAACTACCAGCTTTGATGAATCATCACCCTCCTGGATACCAAAAGCAGCATCATTTAATTCCAGGCATTCTGGAGCTCTTGGAGTTAAATCATCAAAAATAAGACCTATTTCGCATATGTTACTGTTTAATTCATAACTGATATTAGAAGGGAGCATATCACCATAGGCAAAATTAAGGACCATTGGAATTTTAATAATTACCTCAAATACAGGTCTTTTAGCCGGAGAAGGAACATCTTTCTTTAATACCAGACTCCCGTCAGGAGCCTCAAACAGGGGTTTGCCTTTTTTAAATACCTTTTTGCCATTTTCATCAACAGCCGGCTTATAAGTCATTACGGATATCACCTGAATATTTTTTTTAGCTCCTGATTTTTTCATTTTTTTCAATAATAATGGCTCAAATGGAGATGCACTTTTCAAAATAAGTTTCTTTGCACCAAACAATGTCGTAACGACTTTTGAATCAGCAGGCAGCATCTTAATATCTGCACTTAGACATTCAAAATTATTATCAAAACGAATGGATCCTTCATCAATATTACGAATAGCCGGATTATCAATATCAATTTTAACATTTGTTAAATCAGCATTGACATCATTTAAAAGCTCAGTCTTAAGCCAGGTTTTAATTGCCTCTTCAACAGCTAAACCATTGGCCTGAATATATTTAAAAACCTCTGGATTTTGCGTTTCCCAGAGTTTAACATCATCCTCTTTCTCAAAACATTTTACCGGGGATATTTTACCTCCATCTACAGATAAATAAGGAAGCTTATCAAACATTTGTGCAACACTCATAATATTGAATGAAGCAATTTGAAAACCGGGTTCATCAAGTTTTGGAGGAGGGGCTGAAACAGTTCTCTGTTCAACAACAGTCTCACCGCAGGCAATAAAAAACAGAAAAAGTAAAAAAACACTTTTCAGGATCATCAATCTAATATTCATTTTACAAACTCCTTATTTTTTTCTCCATTTACAATATATTAACAATTGTATCAAGAAGAGTTACTCTCAACTACTCACATTTTATAATATTACGTTTTTTCTTGCATGGAATAGAACCCTTTGATAAAAGGCTTGTCACTCGGGGCGTAGCGCAGCCTGGTTAGCGCGCTTGACTGGGGGTCAAGAGGTCGGAGGTTCAAATCCTCTCGCCCCGA
>JAFGVO010000335.1 GCA_016937935.1 Deltaproteobacteria bacterium
TGCACCACTGGAATATTGGTCAATCCAAGTGCTGTAAGGGTGGTGCCGACAATAAGGTCTATCATCAGAAAAGGTAAAAGTATGAGAATTCCTGTCATTATTGCAGTTAAAAATTGCGAAGATGCAAATGCCATAAACAGAACTCTAGCTTCAATTTTTTTATTGTTACTTTTTTTAGTCAGGCCTGAATAAAAATCAATTTCATCTTTAGGTGTGTTTGCTTTTAAAAATGAGTGTATGGGGGGATAGGCCGCATCATATAACAGTTTTAACCGGGATATGTTTTTTTCATTGTCTTCACTTGGGGAGTATTTAGAATCTTTGCTGCTTATCCGGGATAGATCCGCTGATTCTTTGACATTATCTGCAATTTCTTCAGCAACCGGAGCCATTATGAAAAATGAGATAATTATTGCAAGTGCAGTTAATACTGACAGGGGTGGAATACCTGAAGAGCCAAAAGCATTTTTGATAATTGCAAGAACTATGGATACCTTGGCAAATGAGGTTCCTGCAACAAGGATAAAAGGTATGATTGCCGTTACAGCAAAAAACAGAAGAGTATTTAATAAATTTATTTCAGAGAACATCTTTTGTATCAGCGATGTCCCCTGATGAGTTATCAGGTGACAGATTTAAAAAAGTTATTCCCGAGGGGGCTTTAGCTATAACAATCTCTTTAGAATCAATTGTTAGAAGAGAGATACTGTTCCTGCTGTCTATGTGCAGGGTTTCGATAAGTTTTATTCTTTTGGATTTTAAATTGCTGTTTAGTTTTGGCTTTAGAAATTTAACTGTGATATAGGCTCCGGCCCCAAGTATCAGTATCATGGAAAGGGATATTGCCATTCTAATTATATATCCCGAAGGGAGACCTGTTGTTAAAAGTGAATAAAACATGGGTAGAGAAATTACATCTGTATTAAAATTAGTCAATAAAGAATTTATGAAAAAACTGGAAGCTTCAGTGTAAAAGTTGTCCCTTTTCCAATGGAGGAGTTTACCAGAATTTTACCATGGTGGCTTTCAATAATACCGTAGGAGCTCGAGAGCCCGAGGCCTGTTCCGGCTCCCTTTTTTTTGGTTGTAAAAAATGGTTCAAATATTTTTTCAGCAATTTCCTGAGCCATTCCAATGCCGTTATCTGAAATATCAATTTCGATGTAAGTTGTGTTATCAGTTTTATTAAAACTGTTTCTTGTGGCAAAGGTTAATTCTCCACCTTTGGGCATTGCATCTCTTGCGTTTATGCCCATATTGATTATGGCATTTTCGATTTGCGCAGAGTTTCCTGAAACAATTGTTTCAGGGGCATTAAGGACTGTTGTGATTGTAATACTTTTTGTAAGTGTGTGTTTTAAAATGTCAGTAACCTTTAAAAGGCTCTCATGCATATTAAAATTTGTGAAATCATTAAAATCATTTCTCGAAAAAGCCAGTAAGTGACGGGTCATTGTTGCTGCATCTTCAATTATGGTTTCAATGTTTTCAATTGGCCTGACAAGTTTTTCCTCTTTAGGAACTCTCTGCTTGAGAACTGCCGCATAACCGCTGATGCCGCCCAAGAGGTTGTTCACATTGTGAACCATTCCTCCGGCCAGTTCGCCAAGGGCAGCCATTTTTTCTTTGTGGGACTCTTTAATCTTGTTCTCGAGAAACTCATTTTCTTCTTTTATTTTTAATGAATCAATATGCTCTGTAATATTTTTAATTGTAACCAGGTTTCCTGAATAATTGTTGTTGGTAAAAAAATCATTTGACGAGACAAGAGCTGTAATTTCACCTGTTGAACTTTTCAATTTTATTTCATGACTGTTAAGATTGTGTTTGTGGGCAAATGGCAGCATCGATTCAATTGGCTGGTTTATTGCTATTGGCCTGTCAATATTGAGCATGGATAATGCTGAGCTGTTTATTTCGATTACAACTTCTTTATTGTCCGTTAATATGTATCCGTCTGTTGATTTTTTAAATATTTCGAAGGCAATTTCATCTACGCTGATGCTTAAAAATTTATATTTGGTTGAAGCGATAAACACAAAAATTGCCTGAATAGTTACAAGTGTTGAACCTAAACTGGGAACAGATTTCTGCTTAAGAAGAATGGCAGCGACAATATTTATCGATGTGGCTGTTGTGAATGTTAAAAAAATTCCTATCAAGAAGAGAGTAAGCTCCATTTTTCGTTTAGTGTTAACTTTGAGAATTTCTTTAAAAATAATAAAAAGGGCAAAAACACCGGGAATCAGAACTGTGGTTATCATCGTTATATTATAAAGTTTTCCCGGTTGAACAAGTGCACCCCAGTAAAGAATATCGGCGCCTTTTACGATTAAATTCGTTGAGACACTGATAATTGCAAATAAAATTGTCAAAACGAGAAGTATTTTGTAAATGAGATCAATTTTTCTGTTTATAATCTGGTATGAAAAATTCAGATAAAGAAACGTAATGGATAACCATACAGTTGATGATATTTTGAGTGAAGTATGAATTAACTCCGCATCTTTCATGTTCCATATGATGAAATCTGAGAGTGCCCAGATAAAACATGCACCAATAAAGAGAAGATAGGCTGTTTTAGCAGCGGTTTTTTCTTTTTGCGCAAAAATATATGTCCATAAAAATAGATTGAAAATAAATGATATTAGAGGGAAAATTGAGTATAAATTCATAATTGGAAAATCTGTATGGTTGTGGACTTTCTATATAGTCATTAACAATTTAGCACTAAATTGCCATAGTTAAAGAATTTTGAGATGTTTTAATCGTTGTAATAATTGAAACATGTAAAAAAATATAAACATGTAAAAAACTTTATTGACAAATAGAAAAAAACAATCTAAAAACCCATGTCTTTGCGGGAATAACTCAGTGGTAGAGTGCAACCTTGCCAAGGTTGACGTCGCGAGTTCGAATCTCGTTTCCCGCTCAAA
>JAFGVO010000336.1 GCA_016937935.1 Deltaproteobacteria bacterium
AACTGCTGATCAGATAATTGAAAAAGTTGGCCGAGCGAGACTGTCTCTGGATAATGCCCCAACAGGATGAATCACTACACTAGTAAGAGTTGAAATACTCTCGTCTAATGATTTAAACCCAAAATTTTTACAGGGCGCTTGCCAAAAATCATAATGGGCCATCATGATCCATTGATTTTCTTGAATATCATTTTTATCCCAATGTCCATTGCTCTTGAAAAGCTTTAACAAAAAACTGAGATATGAAAATGAAGTACATTGTAAAAGACGTTTAAAAACACTCCGTAGTAAAGCTTTTTCAATATTCTCAGTTATATCATCTGGTGCTTTCCCTGCTTTGATACAGAGTCTAGTCCAACCGCCACCGCCATTTTTAGTTTTGATTTTATATATATCCTCGAGAGTTACAGAAGGATAATGATTTAGAAAATTTGGAAGAGTTAAAGGATCACTGGTTTGTTGGCCATACTGTTGAATCCAACTATTGAGGCGCCTTTGATTAACGATAGCTTGTTTAATATTATTAAGAATAATTTCTTTTGATTGTCTTTGAAGAACAATGGAGCAACCGAGAGGTAAATGAGGAAAATCATTTTCAATTTCATTTACTATAGAAACATGACTTTTTCCAATCATCCCACGAAATTTAGCCCCAAAGTCATATTCAGGACGAGCATTACCCACAAAATCCAGCACTGTGAGACAATCTTTCCCATCGGCCAGTCGAAGACCTCGTCCTAACTGTTGTAAAAAGATTGTTAAGCTTTCTGTTGGTCTTAAAAAAATAACCGTATCAATTTCGGGAATATCGACACCTTCATTAAAAATATCCACTACAAAAAGAACATTTATTTCTCCTTTTGTAAGTTTGTCTCTTAGTATTACTCGTTCATTACTATTATTACTTGTTAGAACTGCTGCGTTAATATTTTTTAAAAGAAATTTTTCAGCCATGTATTGAGCATGTTCTTGAGAAACACAAAACGCTAAACATTTTATTGAATGAATATTTTCAAGGATTGTTTCCATATTGCGCAATATATGATTAACGCGATTATCATTTTGCGTATAAATATGCGTTAACTCTGAGGGCAGATAGCGTCCTTGTCTCCATTCAACTCCTGATAAATCAACAGTATCATCAATACCAAAATATTGAAAAGGACAAAGATATCGTCTGTTTATTGCATCTTGAAGCCTTAATTCTGCAGCAATGCAGTTGTCAAAATCTTCCAATATTGATGTCCCATCATGGCGTTCTGGGGTAGCCGTTAGTCCAAGGAGTATTTTGGGAGCAAATTTTTTTAAAATTGGCCTATAACTATTTGCAGCAATATGATGAACCTCATCAATAATAGCCACATCATAAAAATCTTCAGTCATTGATAATTCGTCTATTTTACTATTGAGGGTTTGAACAGTGACAAAAAGCTGATCAAAATTACTGGGCGTGTTGCCTCCTCCCCATAATTCACCAAATGATGAATCACGAAGTACAGCTCTAAATGTTTGGCGCGCCTGCTTAAGAATTTCTTCACGATGAGCAACATAAAGAAGTCTAGAACCTTGTTTTAGTTTATTTATTGATCTGAAATCAAACGCAGATATTACAGTCTTTCCTGTTCCTGTAGCGGCCACTATTAAATTTTTATAACGATTATGGATCTCTCTTTCAACTTGTAAACGCTCTAAAATTTCTGTTTGATAAGGGTGAGGTTCTAGATCAAAAAACAGAGTGGGTTCATCTCTAAATTCTCCTTTTGCTTGCGCGAGTGCTTTTTTTAAACGTTTTCGAGTTTCTGTATTTTCTGGATTATAATGTTCAAAATCAGATGAAGCCCAATAGGTTTCAAAAGTTGATTTGAACTTTTCAATAATATGGGGAATTTCTTGGGTTGTAACTTTAAGGTTCCATTCAAGTCCATTAGTCAATGCTGAACGTGAAATATTTGACGAACCAATATAACCAGTATCAAATCCTGTTTTTCGGATAAATATATATGTTTTAGCATGAAGTCGTTCTTGGGATGTATTGTAGCTCAATCTAACTTCAGTGTTTGGCAAGGAACTCAAAAAATCCACCGCCTTTTGATCCGTAGCTCCCATGTATGAAGTAGTAATAACTCTAAGCTTGTTGCCATTTGCAGTAAATGTTTTTAGAGCTTCTTCAAAAATTCTAATTCCTGTCCATTTAATAAATGAAACAATCCACCATATTTCATCAGAGGAAATAATTTCT
Organism: Deltaproteobacteria bacterium; assembly: GCA_016937935.1. GTDB lineage: Bacteria > Myxococcota_A > Polyangia > JAAYKL01 > JAAYKL01 > JAFGVO01. The sequence continues at coordinate 2,240 of JAFGVO010000336.1, forward strand.
CTTTTGAGTTCCGACTCTAATGAAAGACCAACATTAGATCCTGTAAAAAGTTCACTCTGAGTGAGTCCTGTTAAAGGTGTAATGGTTGAAACATATTCTTTCAAATTTGCGGCAACTGGATTTGTAGTTGAATAAAGAGCTGTTAATATTTGCCCCTTTGTATCGACAAGATTATTTGTAAACTCTTCATCACTTAAAAAATCTCGAAGCCAATAAATAAGGGCATTAGCAAGTTCAATTTGTTGCATGCTCTTATCTTTTCCTTTAAAATTTGACTCAAAAATAGAATAAAGCATTTGTTGAAGAAACTTAGACAGATAATTAGCTGCATCCGCTGGATCAAGAACCTGTTTTTCAATATAAAAATCTGACCCCATTTCTTCAAGCCGCTCTTCAAGCAGTTTTGTCATTAACGTTTCGTAAATTCCTAAAGAAATCATTTTAACCCTCAAATATTCCAGCCACTAATGGCAATTCATTTTCAATATAACTTTCAACAAAGTTCGTTATTATAACCTTACCCACAGGCTACTTTCTGTCTGGTTTAAATTACTCTTACGAACAAAAATCATGCTAGCACTTTTTGTTTTAATCGACCAGAACTTCATAAGTTTTAATATTGAGGAACAATTGAAGTTTACACCAGCTTCATCCACGTTATCCTAAAGCATTTATTCATATTCAATGGGACTTTTACCATCTTCATAGCAGATGTTTCTGTTTCATTTTTTTTAAATTTTTCAAGAGGGTATTTGCCGTTAAAGATGTTGTGGGGAGATCTTTTGTGGGTTCTAGTGATTCGATTTCGTGCCAATTGTGATCGTCTGAATTTGTTGGGGTGAAGTGCATATCTTTTAGACCTGTTTCATTTGCTATGAAGCATCGGCCATCAAGAAGATATGGGGTTATTTGTTCCGTCGTTATTTGTCCTGCAATTATTACTTCGTTCCAGTTTTTATAGTTTCCGGCGTCTCTATATAAGTATGTAATTTTTGTATTCATAAACATCGTTGTAATCCACTAATGAGACACGGGTTGTCCTGGGTTATAGCTGGCACTTTAATATTTTCATTTAAACAATGGCTGTAATAGGGCAAATGCTATTTAAATCAAAAGTTGTTTTTAAGGTTATTTTACGGCCTATCTTAAACTAATCCGGGGTTTCGCACATGTATAATGTGGGCAAAATGGGAAAACTCGTCCATAATTTGTGAAATATTTCAAAAATCTCGTCCATAATTTGTGAAATATTTCAAAAATCTCGTCCATAATTTGTGAAGATACTTGTTTTTATTGAAAAAAAGCTTACTTTTACTGCATGAAACGTTTGATTTATAAAAAGCTTCAAAAGTGGAAAGAGTCTAATCGACGAAAACCCTTAATATTACGCGGGGCTCGTCAAACTGGTAAAACATACATTCTTAAAGAGTTTGGAAAAAATGAGTATGATAACTATGTATATCTAAATTTTGAAGAAAGCTCTGATCTAACCGATCTCTTAAGCAATAATTTACCAGTTGAAGATGTTCTTAGGTATATTTCCCTGTATACAGGAAATAAAATTGTTCCTGGAAAGACTCTTCTTATCTTTGATGAAATTCAGGAAGCTCCGATTATTTTACAATCCTTAAAATATTTTTATGAAAAATTTAGAGAACACCACATAATTGCAGCTGGTTCTTTGCTTGGAATTGTTCTGGCAGGGAAGATTTCCTTTCCTGTCGGGAAAATTAGTTTTATGGATCTGTATCCTTTATCATTTGAAGAATTTCTAGGTGCTTTAGGCCAGAGCAATTTGTTGGACATTGTACCTGATAAACTTGATCTGGTTGCCCCAATTCCTAATGTTTTTCATGACAAATTAATCGAGTTACTTAAAATTTATTATTATGTTGGTGGAATGCCTGAAGTTGTGGCTGATTATATATCGAATCAGGATTTCAATAGGGTTCGGGAGATTCAATTAGAGTTGATTGATACATATTTAAATGACTTTTCGAAACATACAACAAAGTCAGAAGCCATAAAGATTAGACAAATATGGAATTCTATTTCTGTTCATTTAGCAAAGGAAAATAAGTCGTTTATATTTTCTGCGATCAGATCATCTGCAAGAGCCAGAGATTATGAAATTGCACTTCAGTGGTTACTGGATGCCGGATTAATTTATCAAATAAAAAATATTTCCAGACCATTATTTCCATTGGCCGCTTATGTAAAAAGTTCATTTAAAGTTTATTTACTGGATGTTGGTTTGTTAGGAGCAATGACCGGTTTACGAGTGGAAAATATAATTGTAAATGATAAGTTATTTAGTCATTTTAAAGGTGCATTGGTTGAAAATTTTGTTTATCAGGAGATCAGCCCTTATACCACAGCATATTATTGGACGACTGATGGAAAGGCAGAAGTTGATTTGGTTGTTGATATTAAGGGGAAAATATATCCTATAGAGGTAAAAGCCGGAATAAATTTAAATGCTAAAAGTTTAAATATTTATGATAAACTTTTTAACCCGGACATTTTATTTCGTTCAAGTGCTGCAAACTTTTCTAAAAGTCAAAAAAAAATTAATATTCCCCTGTATGCAATAAAGTATTTTGCGACAGATAATCAATAGCTTCAAATAAAACATCTTGAGCTTCCAGCTGTTCTTTTCGGGTTATTTTAATTTGTAATATGTATGCTGACTTCATTAATTTTCTCTTTATTTTTATTTTTGCTGATACTTTTTTTGTACTCGTGCTTCTTAGTTATTAAAGCCAAACTATTTGATGTCTGGATTAATAAATTGGAGGGATTTATTTGTTCCGTCGTTATTTGTCCTGTAATTATTTCTTCGTTCCAGTTTTTATAGTTTCCGGCGTCCCTATATAAGTATGTAATTTTTGTATTCATAAACATCGTTGTAATCCACTAATGAGACACGGGTTGTCCTGGGTTATCGCTGGCACTTTAATATTTTCATTTAAACATTGGCTGTAATAGGGCAAATGCTATTTAAACCCAAAGTTGTTTTTTATTTTCAATTTGCTTAAACTCGCTCATCCAGTGTTTAAAAATATCTGTTGGCAAAAATTAAAAAGTTTTGTGACATATATGCAGTTAAATACAAAAGCATGGTGACTCTTTCTTATATTGTATGCTCTTTGGCACCTTGGGTGAGTAAGTTGTTTAGGGAAAAGATAAGCTTGTAAATCAGGAGAAAAAAATGGAAGAGAAAAATCAGAGCAAATTGGCAACATGCGGAATGCATAACTTGAAATTTGATCCTACTAAACATCAAGGCTGTGTCTTGTGCCAAAAAGAACAGGCTAAGTCTGATAACCGCTTTTTTAGTAAAAAGTCACTTTGGGGAGGTTTGAGTGTAATGATTTTCTTTGTTTCTTATTGGATTTTCGGCCACATCCACTTCGGACCTCCCTATTTTGACGAAAATTTACATGCTGCATCTCAAGAGTTAAATAAAAAATGCCCTATGATTATTGACAGTATGACAGTTCTAAAAAGTACTCTGGATGGTCCAGGAAATCAGCTTACTCTAATTTATTCAGTTAATGGACTTGATTTTTCAGAGCTAAACAAAGAGGAACTTTTTGCCACGATTAAACCTACACTGATTGAAAATTACAAAACAAATAAAGACTTACGTCTTTTTAAAAATAATGGAACAATTCTAACAGTAGTCTATTTTTTGGAAAATGGAAAAGAGCTTACCCGGATAAAAATTGATCCCAAAAAAGATTTTTGAATCAAGAACAATGCCGTGTTGTTTTTAAGGTTATTTTACGACCCATCGTAAACTAATCCGGATTGTTTTACGATAGGTCGTAAAATAATCTGGGGTTTCACCCATGTATAATGGGGGCAAAACAGGCTTTTCTTTTTTGTTCTTTTCGGGTTATTTTAATTAATTGCGGGAACAAAACCTTGGTTTGAGGGAATATATTCGGGATGCTTCTTATTTTGATCTCAACTGCATTGAAGGGCTTTTTTTATGAAAAGGATAATGATTGTAAATATGCTGGTGATATGGGGGCTTGGGGGATTTGTATTTGGCTGCAGTAAAAGCGATGGGGATGGTGAGTCTGATACGGACACTGACACAGACGCCGACACGGACACTGATGCCGACACGGACACTGATACCGGCACCGACACAGATGACGATACTGACAGGCCCCTGTTGCGTGACATATTATTTACTGAGTCCATGGAGGCTTTTCCAAATCCGGAGCGTGGTTTTCATAAATATAATTCTCTTATTGATCCAAATGGACTGGGCACCATGAGAGCGGCTGATTATACGCTGATTTACGGCCGCATTATTGCGTCGGACTATCGTAATGCAGAGTTTTCAACCTCTTTTTTAAATAGTATCCAGGCCGGGTTTGATGCAGTTCGAAGTGCAGGCGTCAAGGTAAACCCACGGGTGGTGTACACGGAATCAACCTCAGAGCCGGATGCCCCTCTGGCAATTGTATTGCGTCATATCGAACAGCTTGCGCCCCTTTGGAAAGCAAACAAAGATGTTATTAACGTTTTGGACCCCGGGTTTATCGGCGCATGGGGCGAGTGGCACAGCTCCTCAAATAATCTGGATTCTGAAGAGAATATGAATACCATTATGGACGCACTGCTTGGGGCCCTTCCCCCGGATCGTATGATGCTTGTAAGACAACCCATGTTTAAACGACGTTATCTCTCAACGGCCTGGGACACCACGGCTGTTCTTACGGGTGCCAAAGCGTTTGATGAAAGCCCCATTGCCCGCATCGGCCATCTCAACGATTGCTTTTTATCTTCGGATAGCGACGTTGGAACTTATACAAACTGGGATTTGGAAACGGAGCTGGACTACCTTGAGGCCGAGTCCCGCTTTGTACCCTGGGGCGGAGAGACCTGTGCTGTTCACTCAAGGAATGACTGCACAAACGCATTGGCAGAGATGGAAAAGATTCATGTCAATTATCTCAACAGGGACTACAACACCGACGTTATTGATAAATGGATTTTGGAGGGATGCTTCGATGAGATTGAGCTGAGGCTAGGCTATCGATTTGTACTGACGGGGGCTAAAATTGCGGATGCCCTGAAACCGGGAGGAACAATGAGCCTCTCATTTTCGGTCAAAAACGCGGGGTTTGGAGAGTTGTTTAATCCCCGCAATATTGAGATTGTACTTGTAAATAACACAACCGGCGAAGAACATGCAGCAATCCTCAGTACTGATCCCAGATATTTTGGCGCCGGAGAGACAACAACGGTCTCAGTTGATCTCCGTATCCCGATAACTATGAAAGAGGCTCAATACACTGTTGGTATCAGGCTGCCCGACATCTCCAGCTCTATTCACGATGACTATCGATATGCCATCCGGTTTGCAAATGAGAACACATGGGATGAGACAACCGGAATAAATATTTTAAAGAGAGACCTGCAGATAGACAGCAACGCCCCGGGCAATGCAAACAACTCATATGTAGAGTTCTCACAAATCTAATCCCAAAGAGTCAGCCTTTAAAAATTGATTTAAGGAACAAGTGGTGAGGTACATGGGATTCGCGATTTTTGGTTATTTATAACGTCTGAATCGTATCAATTACAACACGCTCAGCAGCAAGGCTGTCCATCTACTAAAACAAGTAGCAATGGGATCTGAAGGATGCAATGTTACGTTTATGTATAATATTGGTTTTGCCGGACATGAATGTAATGTTGTTATCTGTTGTGGCAGATAAAACCCTTGTAAAACATGGTTTTGTTACTGGCATGATTATTGTAGTGATAATTAATTATTAGATAGAGGCGGGGAACCGCTTTTTTAAATTTTCATGGGGGAGGGCAGGGAGTGCATATGAGCTCAGCAGAAATTGCGGTTATTTGGCTGACTTTAAAAACAGCTCTTGCAAGTACAATACTGACCATTCCCGTTGCAATATGGCTTGGGTGGATTCTTGCTCATAAACGTCTGCCCATGAAACCTCTTTTGGAATCTGTTATCTCTATGCCACTGGTTGTACCGCCTGTTGTTACAGGTTATCTGCTCCTGCTGCTTCTTGGGAGAAACAGTGCCATTGGAAGCACTATGTACAATCTGTTTGGAATACGGTTTACATTTAATTTTGCTGCCCTTGTGCTGGCGTCTCTTGTTGTTTCCCTGCCCCTTGCGGTTCGTTCAATTCGAAGTGCCTTTGAGATGGTCAATCCCGCCTACGAAAATGTGGCTCTTACTTTGGGGGCTGCTCCAGGTTATGCCTTTTTTCATGTGACCCTGCCACTGGCACTGCCTGGTATTATTAGCGGAATTGTCTTATCTTTTGCAAGAAGCCTTGGTGAGTTTGGGGCGACTATTACATTGGCAGGAAATATAAGCGGTAAAACTCAGACTGTTGCTCTTATGATCTATTCGAATATGCAGATTCCATCAGCTGAAATGCAGGTGGCCCGCCTTGTAACATTTTCAATTTTACTTTCTGTTGGTGCAATGGCGGCTTCAGAATGGATTGCCGGTAAAAACAGGTACATTAAAAGATGAAACTCTCTATTAAACAGGCAAGTCTAAGGCTGGGAGAGCTTGAATTTAATTACAACGGCGAAATTGACGGTGGTATTTTTGGTGTTTTCGGAGTTAGCGGTTCGGGAAAAAGTACACTGATGAAACTAATCTGCGGCATTGAAAAAGCAGATTCAGGAAGCATGGTTTTTAATGATACAATCTTCTTTGATCTGGAAAAGGGAATTTATCTGCCGCCACATAAACGCAATGTGGGAGTGGTGTTTCAGGAGCACTATCTGTTTCCTCACCTGACTGTTGAGGAGAATCTGCGCTTTGGTATGAGATTTACAAAAGGAGAGAAAATTTCATTTTCAAAAGTTATAACACTTCTGGATCTGGAACCGCTGCTTAATAAAAAACCGTCTCTTCTTTCGGGTGGAGAACGGCAGCGGGCAGCCATCGGACGGGCACTGCTCCAGCAGCCTGAAATGCTTCTTCTTGATGAACCCTTTTCTAATCTTGATCGAAAACGGCGCCATCAGATTATTTCGTACCTTATTAAAATTTATAATCGCTTTGACATCCCCCTGCTTATTATCAGTCATGATCTTGAGGATATTCTTAAATTAACCCAATCTATGATTATTGTTGAAAAACAGTCTATTCTTGCGGCAGGTGAATATCTGAACATAGCAAAGCGGGGTATTATGCCTGAACTCATTACACCCAAAAGATTTATAAACACCATAAAACTTTATCATCAGGAATATCTCCATAAAAAAGGGGTTAATCATTTTGGACTTTCTCCTGACGGCGAGACTCTGCTTACTACAAATTCAGGGTACTTTAAAGATGGCAGGCAGTGCGGCAGTCTTGTAAAAATTGCAATCGCTCCTGATGACATTGCTCTTAGTAAAGATATATGCGCAAATATATCAATACAAAATCAGTTAAAAGGAGTGGTCACAAATATTCTCCACATGAACGATTCCTTTTATGTAACCATTGATTGCGGGGTTGATCTCATATCAGAAATAACTCCGGGAGCTCTTTATAATCTTGATGTAAAAATCGGCATCGAATTTTATTGTCTCTTTAAAGCTAAAGCTGTCGAGATTATCCATATTTATGAGAAGTAAGAAGCAAGGAGAGAGATGAATATTTTTATCAGAGGAGAATTGTCAGTTGAACTTGAAAACGGGTTTACTGTTAATAGCAGCATTATGGAACTTCTGTTTATTGTGGATGAGATTGGTTCATTAAATGCTGCTGCAAAAAAACTTGGGGTTTCCTATTCTCATTCGTGGAATATGCTAAATAAATTAAACTGCCAGCTTGGTACACCCGTTGTTATTACCCGGCGGGGAGGTGCAGGCGGGGGAATAGCAAAATTAACACCTGAAGGAAAATTTCTGTTGCGCCGGTACGAAGTTATTCGGGACAAATTTTCAGATATTTTAAATGGATATGAATTTTCAATTAATTATTAGGCGTGATTTTGACTTTGATGTCTGCGGGAGGAGCTGCATACATCCATGATGTAACAAGAACATGGGCACCGGCTTTTGCATATGCAGTGGCGTTATCTGCGTTAATACCACCTGCGGCGATAATTCCAATATGGGGATTTAATTGTAAACACTGTTTAACGCAGGATGTAAATTCAGGCAGGGGCATTTTATCAATCTGGACAAAATCCGCAGTGGAGCGGGCAACAGCCATAATTTCAGATTGGGAGTGTGCTTCAACAACGATAATGCGCTCTTTTTGCTGTTGGCGCACAGCATTGACCGTGTCTGACAGTTTTTCATAACCTCCTGTAAATAGAAGATGCTCTTTAAATATAAGAATTGTATCTGAAAGGCCGGTACGATGGGGAACAGCTCCTCCTGCCATCAGAGACTTCAGTGCAATTTTTTTTAAAAACGGAGCATGTTTTCTTGAACCCGCAACTGTTGTTGAGCTGTTTCCCTTTCTTGCGGCAGTTACAAGCTTGTGAGTGCGGGTGGCAATGCCTGAAGAAAATTCAATCATTGTTCCAGCTGCACGCCAGGCGGAATGTATTGCAGCCGCATCACCTGTAACTGCTAAAATAGAATCTCCTGACTGGCAGTATGTTCCGGACTTAAGGTATTTATCAACAGTAAGTTCCAGCTTTTTAAAAAGTCTCACGGCCTCCTCGGTTCCGCTAACCATAAGATCTTCTCTTGCCAGAATTTCGAGTTTTCCTTTTTGAGAACCAAGACCTAAAAGGTAAGTCGTGAGGTCACCCAAAGGAGCATCATCAAGAATAAGTTGTTCAATTTCATTTTCTGTAAAGCGAATCACAATAACACCATCTCCCTAAAAAATTAAAAATAGCATTGAAGCTGACTGGTAAAGAGCATATCCCAAAGGTCGGCTGCAGGGATATCATTTTGTAAAGGAGTCTTTTGTAATGTAACATTATTTTCCCATTTAAAATGGTGGCCTGGAAATATATGAATTGTAAGGCCGGCAGTCATCTGCTGTTTTAAATCGCCCCTTACATGGGGAGAATGAAGAAATCCATATCTCGCAACAGGTTCAATCAAATTATTAATAAGATAACCAGCCTGAATATGACCGCCAATATTTGCGAGATTCATTTTATCACCAATATATTCCTGTGCATTTGATTGAAGATAAAACCCTGCGCTGGTGTTGAATCCGTGAATTTTTAAAGTTGCATCGGCACTAATATTGTGGGTTGTGGTATTGTTATTATCGTGATCAAATTCTGTAGAGGCAGAAAGACCGATTCCGTATCTAAAAGGGCCTCCTTCAAAATCTGTCTCGGAATAACCTGCGATTCCGTTATTGAAACCTATTCGTCCTGCTAAAACCGGTGAAAAGTAACCCCCTGTGCCGTTTTCTCCGTTAAAAACACCTACAGCCCATTCAAGTCCTTTAACTTTGTCAAACTGATTACTGAGCTCAACACCTATATCTCTTCCTGTTCCCATCTGACCCAGAGGAGCATCAATAAATTCTTTTTTTACACTTGAAGTTAAAAAGGCCCGCCCAAAGGGACGTTTGAACATACCGGCTTTAATAACAAATTTTTCGGGAATAAAGTCCCATCCTATCCAGGCGTAAATCATTTTATTATCAGGCAGGTTATAATAAAAATTGTATTTGAGTTTTTTAGAAAACAGATTGCCTGACAGTTGAATTCTTGCAAAAGGAACATCAAACGAAGAGTGGAGAGTTCGGTCTGCAGATGAATCCCCGGCTGCATTTTGTACAATACTCTCATCACTAAAAAGATCAAAACGGGTTTTGATCATTCCATTTATATTAAGCTTAAAGAGTGAGTCCTCACTGTGAATATAAAACCCTTTTTTATATCCTGCCGTAACTTTTGCGGATGGCGCAATATCTTGTGAAAATGCTGTTGAGGAATTTAAAATCATCATAAAAAAGATGCAGAAATAGTATTGTATGGCGTTGCGCATAACATATTCTCCTTAATTATTTATTGCTAATCAGTTGTTGTTTGTTATCTATGACGGTTACTGTGCTGACGGCTTGAAACCGTACTTTACAAAAATTTCTTTGCCCCTGTTTACAAACATTTCGCTTAACTGGTGAGACGTTTTAGATGATGAACTGTTTTTCAGTTCTGCTATATAAAACACAATGGGTGCATGAAGTTCTTCAGGAACATCTGCAACGATATTCACCTTTTTGGAGCAGAGAGCTTCGCTTTTGTAAACCACTCCAAGGTTACACTCTTTAAGTTCCACATAATGAAGCACAGATGAAACATCTTTTGCAAGAACCAGTTTTCCTTCCAGCTTGTCAGACCACTGTAGTTTTTTAAATACTGCATGGGTATATTTTCCTACAGGAACATACGCGGGATCTCCAACAGCTATATTTTCTGCAGCACTCGCAATATTAAAATCTTCTGTAAATTCAAGGGTGACAGGATTACTGCCTTTGGGAGCAATGAAAACAAGGGAATTGCCTGCAATGGTTTTAATGGTGTCGTCCTTTAACAGATTTTTTTCCTTAAGAAAATCAATCCACTGTTTGTTGGCGGATACAAACAGATCAACAGAAGCTCCGCTTGCAATCTGCCGCGCCAGTGTTCCTGACGAGGCAAAGTTTTTCTCCACAACAACATTTTTATCTTTTTCGAAAAGATCGCAGATTTCAGTTGTTACAGGTCTGGTTCCTGCTGCAGCATAAATTGTCAGAACTTCCGGTTTTTCAGAATTTACGGTTTGTTTTAAAACAGCAGCTTGGGATGACTCCGGTTCTGTTTTACATGATGAGCTTAAGAGCCCAAAGAAAACAGTCACCAGAATTCTTATTGAGGTTTGCAGTACTTTCATTTTTCTTTCCTGAAGATCTGATCCACGACGTTTGAGGGGACCATTGGTAAATGACGGATGCAGCCATTTGCTCCGTTCACCGTTATACCGTTATACTGTTTGCATATAACGTGCCACTGAACATATCCCCTGATTTTGCAGGTACTTTAAAGAGAATCAATAATAAAAAATGATATCATCTTAATCAATTTTAACATTCAGGTAGTTATGCTTTTTTGCTGTACATTAATGTAAGTTTTTTTCGGGTTGCCTGATCAACAGTGCTGAATATTTTGTTTATGTATGTGCGTTCGTTTTTAGGAATATGACCTTTTATCCAATGAATGGTAGGGAGAAACTGATCGTAAAGTTTAAAAAATTCAATATAGAGATCTGCATTGGCCAGCTGAGTTTTTGTCTTTTTAGATAAAAAATTATTTGCTTCAAGCCTCTCACGCCTACGGGGAAGATCAGAGATTGTCCGGCAATCAGTAAAAATGGTAAGCTCAACATGTTCACTAATAGTATTATTGGATAAATTGAGCTTGTCAGCAAGAGTGCTTTTCAGTTGTGCCAGCCCCTCAAACAGAGCTCGAAACTCACATCTGATATTGTTTTGTTCTGTAAAAGAAAAAGTATGAACAGCAAAATCATCGTCCCCAAAAACCTTCGCACCCTTATTGGAGGCAATAATTACAAATCCCCCGACCCCAGTTTTAAGTTCATTAGAAAAGCTGGCGTCACTAAAAATCTGAAAATAAATTTTTTCCATAAAAAAGAACATAACACAAACAGCATTTAAATAGTGACATTTATTGAATTAGACAACCCCTTTCCCCCGGCCCCTCTCCCAAAAATGAGAGAGGGGAGACTAGACACCTCCATCCCGATCCTCCCCCGATGGAGGTTTTCCTGTTGGGGGAGGTGAGATGTTTTGTTTAGAATTTAAATTTAATTGGTGAATGCCTTGAGAGTATTGCCGACAAAGTTCTCTGGGAATTATTTTAATTTGTTTTATTGCCGGTGTTCACTTTGCTGACGATGGAATCTGGAAAAAGTTTTTTAATTGATTCAGGGATTGGTAAATATCCAAATTCGTTATTAAGGAGTGTTCCAAGTATTTTAAATTGTAAAAGGTCTTTTCTCCTTTTTGCCGGTTTTGCTCTTTCAAAGTTTCCGATGTAGTATTTATGAATTGCATATGCAACTGGATGGACTGTATCAAGAATAAGTGGATTGCCCTGATAATCAAACACGGTTTCTTTATATTTGGGAGATGCAATCAGCCATTTTAGTGAACCTGTGCCTTGTGGTTTAATATCTTCTGCTTCAAGCTGATTATAAAATAAATTAGGATTTGATAAATCACTGTTTTCTTGAGTGACAAGCTCAATTCTAAATCCATTTTTATTTGAAACAGCAAACTCATAAGGTGAATCCGTTAATTTTTTAAAGCTGGTATCAGCCTCTTTTAAAAGAGATAAAATTGTTCTCTTTTTAAGTTTGGACACAATTTGAAGACTTTGTCGGCTATCAAGTAAAAAATCCAAATCGTCAGTTGCAATATTTTCCGGCAAAAATAGTACGCCGCTTGAAATCTCATAGGCATAGAGTGCATTTGTTCCGATAATTTTAATTGGTATCTCATTTGACTGAAACAGCCTGATTACATTTGCTCCAATAGTGGGAAACCTGTTAAGTTTATTGATGCGAATGTATCCCCCGTGAATTTTCATCTGCTCTTTTAAATGCATTTTATTTTTCTGATGTTCTTTTTTTGCAGCGTCAAATTTGTTTTTTATATCCTCTGTTTTCTGGTTTTTTACCCCAAGAGAATGGGTTTTTCCGCCGGTATAGCCTCTGTATAGATATTCATTTCCATTAATGTTTTTCCAGTGCATGGACCCGGAAAATTGCTTGTCGGCATTTAATACAGAATTGAGTGCTTCAAACAGTTGTGAGGCATTTGTTACTACCTTTATTTGTTCAGATGTCATTTTGGTATAATACATAATAAGTTATTTTAACTAATATTTTTTAATATTCAATATTTTTTTAGTTAAAAATTAGTTTTTACCAACATTTCGGGGTTTCACCGATGGACGTTTTTTAGTTTTTAAAATGATTTTCTGATGGTTGCTTTTTGGAGGGATTGAACCTGGTTATTACGCTGCTGCGGTGTAGGTATTAGAGAGGTTACGTGGATCGTAACAGAACTTTATACCCTTATTCGGGTTTCAGGGTTATTATGAAGCGGGCGCCTTTTTTATGGGTGTTGTCTAATTTTATTGTGCCGCCTGACTGTTCGATTGAGTGTTGACAGATTGAGAGTCCGAGGCCGCTGCCTTTGGAGTTTTTTCTTTTTGAAAAGAACGGGTTGAATATTTCATCTGCATATTCTTTGGGGATTCCTCTGCCGTTGTCAGTTACAATTATTTTAATTATTTTTGAATCATCCTCTTTTTTGTCTGTGAAAGCTTCTATTTCAATCTCGCCTTTTTCATCAATTGCCTCACCTGAGTTTAATAAAAGGTTAACTATTACTCCCGTCAGTGAATCTTCTTTAATAAGCACCGGAGGGAGAGGTTTTGAGATTTTTAGTGTGATTGTTATGTTGGTGAAATTTTTTTGAGCCAGCACCAGACTTTTTGCGTGGTTTAATACAGACTCAATGTCTGAGGTTTGTGTTGAAAATTTATCAGATGCTGAAGAACGCGAAAACTGGAGGAGGTCGGAAATGGTTTTGTCAATTCGGTAGATCTCTTTTTTAATCAGTAAAAGAAAAGATTCTTTAGCTTTTTCATCACTCTCATGTTCGATGGCATCTATGAGACCGAGAACTCCTGCAATGGGATTACCTATTTCGTGGGCAACACCTGATGCAACTGTTCCAACTGATGCAAGTCTGGCAGAAGCTATGAGCTGTTCCTGTGTTTCTTTTAAAATATCTGATGTGCGTTTTATCTCTTCAAGGCGGGTTTCAAGGGTTGTTCGCTGGCTGTTTACCGTATCTATCATATCATTAATACTGCCAGATAGGTTAATCAACTCTTTAGCCCCATTTATTGGAACCCTTGTTTTGTATTTTCCGTTTGAAAAATCATTTACCCCGTTGTTGATTTTTTTTATGGGTTTTACCGCAATACTGTTTACTAAAAGTGCAATGAGGAAGAGTGCCGCAAAGGCACCGGTTAACAGGTAAATAATTATATGTTTTCGAATTTTTGTTGCAAGAGTGCTTAAATCAACAGGTTTAACCTCCTTGACATCTGATAATCGGGAATTACTGTTAAGTCTGTTATTCACAGTTAGTGAATGTTGTTTATTGGAAGGGATATTGTTTAAATCGATTATAATTATAGAAGATATTGCCAGTTCGGTGATAACGATAAAAAAGAGGAGTACAACAGCTGATGCGACTGTAATTTTAAGATTCAGTCCCACTGTAAATGACGATTTTGATCCTCTTTTTTGCGATTCAAACATTCTTTTATTGTTCCAGTTGTGGAAAAAAATGAAAGTTTTTTCTCTTTTTTATTTAAAACTATAAAAAAAAAGGAGAGTATGCCGTTAGAAATCAGGAGAAATTATTTTTTATTATCAATCAATAGTAATTGCCTTATTTACAAGTAAATTATAATTTGGTAGTAAAAATAAAGTTTAACTAGAAAGTTTAAGGAGAAACAGATGAGATTGCATAACACAAAATTAGCGGTTTTTGTTTTTAATCTGATTTTATCAGCCTTTGCTGTGACTGCGTGCGGCGGTTCCGGTGGAGGCAGCGATAATGATTCAGATTCACAAACCGATTCAGACACAGATTCGTCTGACACGTCAGACACAGGTTCAGACACGTCAGACACAGGTCCGGATACGTCTGATACCGGTTCTGACACGTCAGACACAGGTTCAGATACGTCTGATACCGGTTCTGACACTACTGATACCGGTTCTGATACAACAGATACCGAGTCTGACATAACAGATACGGGCTCTGATACAACTCCTGTTTGTGTTGACGAAGACAGTGACAGCTATGGTGAAAACTGTACTGCCGGCCCTGACTGCGATGATGCAGATGACACAGTATGGCAGAATATCTCAGCATATACTGATGCAGATAATGACATGCACGGTAATGGCGACGAAGCAATGGATGTCTGTTCAGGGGAAACCCTCGCAACTGGATATGTAACTGTAGACGCAGCTGTTGATAACACCGATTGCAACGAT
>JAFGVO010000337.1 GCA_016937935.1 Deltaproteobacteria bacterium
GGATAAAAGAGGGTGCTTTTTCATACACCAGAAATTTTACCATAGAAGATTTGGATGGTTTTTGCAGGAATTGTAAACATGCAAAAGTCTGTAAAGGCGGCTGTACATCAATAAAAGTGGCGTCAGGTAACGGTAAAGAGAACAGAATGTGTGTTTACAGGGTGCTGACTGAAGGGCAACATTCAAGGTTGAATATTAGCCATATTGCAGCGGCAGTTGCACTCTCCTCACTTTTAAGCACAGGTCTGGCCGGTTGTGATCAGGTTGACGATCCTGATCCTGGTCCAAAAGATACCGCAACAGAAACAGATACTGCGGCAGGGGAGAGTGACTCAGGGATAACTGGTAGTGACAGTGAAACTGATACCGCTGACTCTGAAACCGAAACAGAGTATGATACAGAGTTGAGTACTGACTATGGAATGCCCTATGACACAGATTTTAATGTACCGATTTATGACATGGTCCCTCCTGAAGACAGTAAATAATTTAAATATTCATTTCTTCAAAAGTTACACATCTGTTTGTTAATTTTTAAAATTAGATTACAATACATTTAATTGTAAAAAAAATAGTTATGGAAGGGTAATAGTTATGAGGGAAACTGAGATAAATTTAAGTCCTGAATTATTCAGTCAGATTTTCTTCAATTCCTCAATAGGAATGGTTGTGTATGATGAGTCTGGAGAGTGTCTTGAGGTTAATGATCGTGCCGCATTACTTATTGGCGCATCAAGAGAAAAGGTGCTGGAACAAAATTTTTATCAAATTGAATCATGGAAAACTTCAGGTCTTCTTGATGGAGCAGTAAAGACCCTCAATACTGGAGATACAGTTGATGTTAATATTGATTTGATTTCAAGTTATGGAAAGAGTTTTGTTGCAAGTGTTCACTTTTCAAGAGTGGATTTGTCTGAAAACAGGAAAGGTATTTTTTTAACAATTCAGGATTTTACAGAGCAGGCAGAACTTGAAAAAGAGTTAAAGCAGAACAGGGATTTTAATACATCAATATTAAATATCAGTCCTGACAATTTATATATTTATGACATAGTTAATAACTCTAATATCTACACCAATTCAAGAATAAACGATACCCTTGGCTATTGTGAACAAGATGTTCAGGCTATGGGTAAAAAGCTAATAAGTACACTAATGCATCCTGACGATTATGAAGAGTATATTGCTAAAACTATTCCCCGCTATTTATGTGCAAAAGATGATGAGGTAATAGAACATAAATATCGCATGAAGCATAAAAATGGGAGCTGGCGGTGGCTGTTGTCACGGGAGCTTATCTTTTTAAGAACCCCGGATGGAACACCAACACAAATTTTTGGAATGATTTCTGATATTACACAAAGAGTTAAATCTGAAATAGCGGTTAAAGAGAGTCACCTGAAACTTGAACAAAGCGAAGAAAAATATAGAAAACTTTTTGAAAATATGCCTGACGCTTTTGCTATGCATAGGTTAATTGTTGATGACAGTGGAAAACCAGTTGATTACATTTTTTTAGAAGTTAACAGTGCATTTGAAAAGTTAACCGGCTTAAAGAAGGATGACATTATTGGTAAAAAAGTTACTGAAGCAATCCCGGGTATTGAAAATGATAACGCAGACTGGATTAATCAGTATTTTAAAGTTGCTCAAAATAGCAACTCTATTCACTTTGAACAGTTTGCGGCTGCCTTGAATAAATGGTTTTCAATTACCGCGTACAGTCCTTCTAAAATGGAGTTTGTTACAGTTTTTCAGGATATTACCGAGCAAAAGCAGATAGATGCCAACCGTTTACAGGCACAGAAAATGGAGTCTATTGGTCAACTGGCCGGAGGTATTGCCCATGATTTTAACAATCAGCTTGCGGGTATTGTTGGTTATGCAGATCTTCTTTGTAAATCACTGCCTCGGGATTCTGAATTAAAACGGTTTGCAGATGGTATTATTCTTTCTTCAAAACGAGCGTCTGATTTAACCTCTCAACTGCTGGCATTTGCACGAAAGGGAAAATTTCGTGAAGAGAATATTGATGTCCATAATATAATTATGGAAGTTGCAGCTATTCTAGAGAGAACCATTGATAAAAGAATAAAAATAAATACGAATCTGTCAGCAGAATCATCTGTAATTATGGGTGATCCTACACAGATACAGAACGTTTTTATGAATGTGGCTTTAAATGCGCGAGATGCCATGCCTGGTGGTGGTGAACTTAAATTTGAAACCTCATCTCTTAACATTGATAAAAGTTACTCTGATAACATGCCATCGGGTTTAAAACCGGGCTCTTATATTGAAATCAGTATTATTGATAATGGCTGTGGAATGGATGAGGGGGTTAAGAATAAAATTTTTGAACCATTTTTTACCACAAAGCAGCCCGGAAAAGGTACAGGAATGGGGCTGGCTTCCGCATATGGAGCAATTAATAATCATGGGGGAATTATTAACGTACAATCTATTAAGGATACGGGCACAACTGTACAGATTTTGATTCCATGTGAAAAAGTTGTGCAGGCAGTTGATGTCAACGAGTCATTAGAATTAAATCCCGAAAACAGTCCAAAGAAAATTCTGCTCGTTGATGATGAAGAAATTATACTTGATATTGCTAAAACTATTCTTGAAAATTTGAGTCATGAAGTTTTCTCTTTTAGCAATGGTAATGATGCTATTGAATATTATAAAAATAATTTCAAAAATATTGATGTGGTGATTTTAGATATGGTGATGCCGGAAATTAGCGGTAAAGAGACTTTTTTTGAAATGAAGAAAATTAATCCGGATATTGTTTCTCTTTTAATCTCAGGGTACAGTCTCAATGGTAAAGCGCAGGATATTCTTGATGCAGGAGTGAAAGGGTTTCTTCAAAAGCCATACAGAATTTCTGAGCTTTCAAACAAATTGAGAGAAATTTTACTTGATAATTGATTTTTTTAATGGAGAAAAAGATGGATAAAATCGAACAATTTTTAGAGTGCAGTAAATTTGCCGTGGCCGGAGCTTCTACTGACAGGGAAAAATATGGAAATAAAGTTTTGCGTTGTTTTAAGCAGAATAATCGCTCTGTTGTTCCGATTAATCCGAAAGACGGGGTTGTTGAGGATCTTAATGCTGTAAAATCTGTTGGTGAACTTCCAGATGATATTGAGGCCCTGTCAATTGTAACTCCCCCGCCGGTAACTGCAAAAATTGTTGATGCGGCAATCGAAAAAGGAATAATGCAGTTATGGATGCAGCCCGGGAGTGAAAATGAAGAGGCCATAAAAAAAGCTGTTAATGCAGGGGCTAATGTCATTTATGGGGGAGACTGTATTCTTGTTGCCATGGGGTACAGGGAGTAATTTGCACTATTTGCCTAAAATAAAACAAAATTTGTAAAAAGATTACAATATTGCATGAACTCATTGACATATGCAGCCCTGTTTGAATATAGTCTTCTTCCGTATTTTCAATGCGGACTAGTGCCAAAAATTTAGGTGCAATTCCTCATTAAATAATTAAAAAAATAATTAAAACAATTTAAATGTTTTTTCTCTAACAAATAAACAGGAGTTCGCTTAAATGTCCGATAAACCTAAAAAGATGATTTTTGTTACAGGCGGTGTTGTTTCTTCTATTGGAAAGGGGCTGGCGGCTGCCAGTCTTGGAACCTTGATGGAAAATCGAGGCCTTAATATTACATTGATGAAGCTTGATCCATATATAAATGTGGATCCTGGAACCATGAGTCCCTTTCAGCATGGTGAGGTTTTTGTTACTGATGACGGAGCAGAGACTGATCTTGACCTTGGACATTACGAGCGTTTTACAAAAGCCAAGATGTCAAAAAACAGCAACCTTACAACAGGTCAGGTTTACGACAAGGTTATTACTAAAGAGCGCCAGGGTGATTATCTTGGAAAAACTGTTCAGGTTATTCCCCACATTACTGATGAAATTAAAAACTTTGTGTACAATAGAGCAAAACACTTTGATCTCACAATTGTTGAGATTGGCGGTACTGTTGGTGACATTGAGTCTCTTCCTTTTATGGAAGCAATCAGGCAGATGCTTGTTGAGATGGGCCCTGAGAATGCAATATCCATGCATGTGACTCTTGTTCCCTACATTGCAGCAGCTGGCGAGCTTAAAACAAAACCCACACAGCACTCTGTTAAAGCGTTGCGTGAAATTGGTATTCAGCCGGACATTCTTTTGTGCCGGACAGAAAAACCACTTGAGGATGATCATAGAAACAAGATTGCTCTTTTTTGTAATCTGAATAGAGAGGCTGTAATTGAAGCTCGTGATTTAAAAGTTATTTATGAACTTCCCAAGGCTTTAAAAAATGAAGGTCTCGATGAGCTCGTCTGTCGCCTTTTAAATATCTGGTCACGTCCGTCGGATATGAAAAAGTGGGATACAGTTGTTGAGAGAATTACAGACCCCAAAGAGAAAATTACCATAGGAATCATTGGTAAATATGTTCATTTAAAAGATGCGTACAAAAGTCTTAACGAAGCTCTTGTTCATGGTGGAATTGATAATAACTGCAAGGTTAATCTTAAACACATCAATGCTGAAGATATTGAAAATGAAGGCGTAGAGAAGTTTTTTACTGACATCGACGGTCTTCTTATTCCTGGCGGTTTTGGAGAGAGAGGAACCGAGGGTAAGATTTCAGCCATACAATATGCAAGGGAGAACAATATTCCATTTTTCGGAATCTGTCTTGGTCTTCAGATGGCTGTTATAGAGTATGCCCGTAATAAATGCGGCATTAAAGATGCAATTTCTGAAGAGTTTGACGAGAATGCAAAGCATAAGGTTATTCACTTTATGAGCGATCAGAAACATGTGACAGAGAAGGGCGCCACCATGAGACTTGGAGCGTATCCCTGTGTGCTTGAAAAAGATTCTCTTGCTTCAAAAATATACAAAGAGACAAATATCAGTGAGAGACACCGTCACAGATATGAAGTTAATAATGAGTACAGAGAAATTCTTGCAAAGAACGGACTTATTTTGTCAGGTCTAAGCCCTGATAAAAAACTTGTTGAGATGATTGAGTTAAATGAACATCCGTTTTTTGTTGCCTGTCAGTTTCATCCTGAGTTTAAATCAAGACCATGGGATCCTCATCCTCTTTTTTCTGCGTTTACAGGTGCCTGTTTAAGCGCCTCCAAAAAGAAAAAATAGCAGCTCCCATGCCTTTAAAAATTCTGTTACCAATTTTGTGTAACGAAATAGAATTAGAAGAGCCCGTTTTATGAACATTATTATTGTTATCTTTTTTCTTGGAATTTTAGTTGTACTCCACGAAGCCGGACACTTTTTTATGGCCCGTGTTCTAGGTATGAAGGTTATTAAATATTCAGTAGGATTTTTTAAACCCATATTTACATGGCAGTCACCCAAAACAGATATTATTTATCAGATTGGTGCGGTTCCACTTGGAGGTTTTGTTCAGGTCAAGGGAATGGATCCTTTTGAAGAGGGTGCGTATACTGACAGGGACTCATATCAGATGAAGTCACCTTTTAAGCGTGCTCTTGTTATTGTGGCAGGCCCTGTTGCAAATCTTGTTACTGCATGGCTTATTCTTTTTTTTATTGTAACGCTCTCGGGTCTTCAAAACGTTGTTGATAAATCTGTTGTGGGAGTTGTTGTAAAAGACGGCCCCGCATACAAAGCCGGATTACTAAAAGATGATGTTGTTTTATCTTTAAACGGCAAAGAGATGAAAACCTGGGAGAGCCTGGCAAACGCCCTTCACGAAAATCCGGACAAACCCGTAACACTTCTTATTAAAAGGGGAGAGCGTCTTCAAAATATAACGGTTACTCCCGATAATGTTGATGGACAGGGGCTCATAGGAATTAACGCCCCTACTGAGAATGTTTCCCTGCCCCCATTTAAAGGGGCTGTTTTTGCAACCATAAAAATTAAGGGTGTATTAAAAGATACATTAACCGGTCTACTTGAGCTTGTTACGGGCAAAGCTCAAAATGTTCAGGCAGTGGGACCTCCTGGAATTGTTAAAATGGCAAGCAGTCAGCTTGAGACAGGAATGGCAAGCTTTCTGGCCTTTATTTCCTACATCTCTTTAATGTTGTTTTTATTTAATCTTTTGCCTATTCCCGCACTGGACGGAGGGCGAAGTGTCTTTTTGCTTTATGAGATCATATCCCGCAAGCGTGTTAACAAACGGGTGGACGCCACTTTAAATACGGTGTTCTTTTTTCTGCTTATGGGATTCGTACTTTTTATTTCAATCAAAGAATTGATAGAGGGCTAAACAATGAGTGATAAATTTATCTTTACAATGAACAATGTCAAAAAGGTCTTTCCACCGGACAGAACCGTAATTAAAGGGATGACTCTTGCATTTATTCCGGGTGCTAAAATTGGTGTAATTGGAACCAACGGCTCGGGTAAAAGTACTCTGTTAAAAATTATTGCCGGGGTTGAAACAGAGTTTTTTGGAGATGTCTGGAAAGAAGAGCATGTAACGGTAGGTTATCTTGCACAGGAGCCCCAACTTGATGAAAGCCTTGATGTAAAAGGTAATGTGGAGCTTGCGGTTAAAAAGACAAGAGACCTTTTAGATAAATTTAACGAGCTTAATCTGAAAATGTGCGAAGAGATTTCTGACGATGAGATGGAAAAAGTTTTAGCAGAAGTTGCCGATGTCCAGGATGCCATTGAGTCTGCGGACGGCTGGGAGCTTGACAGCATAATTGAGCGTGCAATGGATGCGTTGAGACTTCCACCTGCTGACGCCGATGTTACAGTATTGTCAGGTGGTGAAAAGAGACGTGTTGCCCTTTGCAGACTTCTTCTTGAGCAGCCTGATGTTCTTCTGCTTGATGAGCCAACCAACCACCTTGATGCGGAGACTGTTGCCTGGCTTGAGCGACACCTCAAAGATTACAAAGGAACAGTTATTGCCATTACCCATGACAGATACTTTCTTGACAATGTTGCAGGGTGGATTCTTGAGATGGACAGAGGAGAAGGTATTCCATGGAAGGGAAATTACACCTCATGGCTTGAGCAGAAACAGAAGCGTCTTCAGATTGAAGAGAAGCAGAGTTCCGCAAAACAGAAGACTCTTGAGCGTGAGCTTGAGTGGGTGAGGATGAATCCCAAAGCAAGGCAGGCAAAAAGCAAGGCTCGTCTTAAAAGATATGAAGAGATGTTAAATGAGAGCGGGGCTGAAAAAGAGAAATTTGCAGAGATCGTTATTCCCGCAGGCCCTCGTCTTGGTTCTGAAGTTGTAACATGTGAAAATCTTACAAAGGGTTTTGGAGACAGACTTCTTATTGATAATCTTAGTTTCAGACTTCCCCCTGGAGGAATTGTTGGAATCATCGGTGGTAACGGAGCTGGAAAGACAACTCTTTTTAAAATGATTACAGGTGTTGAGCAGCCCGACAGTGGTGTTTTTAAAGTTGGTGAAACTGTTCAAATGGCATATGTTGACCAGTCACGTGATTCCCTTGATGCTGACAAGTCAGTATGGCAGGAGATTTCAGGCGGTCAGGACATTATTTATGTTGGTACAAAAGAGGTTAACTCGAGAGCCTATGTTTCCAAATTTAATTTCAACGGAACAGACCAGCAGAAAACTGTTGGCAATCTTTCCGGTGGAGAGCGCAACAGGGTTCATCTTGCAAAACTTTTAAAAAGCGGAGGCAACCTTCTCTTATTGGATGAGCCAACAAATGATCTTGATGTTCATACTTTGAGAGCTCTTGAGGATGCTCTTCTGGATTTTGCGGGATGTGCGGTAATCATCAGCCACGACAGGTGGTTTCTGGACAGAATCGCAACTCATATTCTGGCCTTTGAAGGTGACAGCAACGTTTTCTGGTTTGAAGGTAACTTTGAATCTTACGAAGCTGACAAAAGAAAACGGCTGGGAGCCAAGGCAGATGAGCCTCACAGAGTTAAATATCGCAAACTTGTAAAGTAGACAGAAATAAAATATGAAACACTACCTCGAATTAAATTCCGGTGATTCCCAGGCACTCATAATAAGACATGGGGAGCGTGAGCCAATAACAACAAGTGATACTGTATGGCATGCAAAGCTTACCGGGCAGGGAAAGCTTGATGCTGTTGAATTTGGTAAAACCCTCCACCCTTTAAAACCTGCGGCCCTTTATTCAAGCCCTATTCCAAGATGCATAGATACAGCATCTTCAATTGTAAAAGGGTGTAATGTTGAGTTGTTTGAAATTGTACCGGAGAGAATGCTTCTTGAGGCCTACATAAAAGATGGAAAACTTGCCGAAACGCAGTTTAAAACAAGAGACCCGTACGAGCTTATTTTAGATCAGCTTGAAAGAAAAGATATCCCCGGTTTTTAC
The DNA here is from genome assembly GCA_016937935.1 of Deltaproteobacteria bacterium. Classification (GTDB taxonomy): domain Bacteria; phylum Myxococcota_A; class Polyangia; order JAAYKL01; family JAAYKL01; genus JAFGVO01. The sequence continues at coordinate 8,361 of JAFGVO010000337.1, forward strand.
ACAGTTGAAGAGGGATCTGTTCGCCTGTTAAATTACATAAAAAAAGTAATGGTCAAAGGCAAGCTGACAATATTTGTAACCCATGACGCAATTCTGATGCCTTTTAAAGCACACTTTCTTAACAGAAAATACAACAAAGAAGATTGGTTTCCATTTTTAGGCAACGCGTCAGTCCGCATAGATAAAGACGGAAACACCTTCATAAACAACACCCCAATATCTTAGTAGAAAC
>JAFGVO010000338.1 GCA_016937935.1 Deltaproteobacteria bacterium
ACATTCTTCAATAATAAATCTTAATATATTTGTCGTTTATTAATTTACATCTTTAAAAAAAGGGTTAGTCTTGTATTCTGGAATTTTTATGCTTGATTACAAGGAGATATTAGATGGTTAGGTTTAAAATTTTTTTTGCAGCTTTGTTTATTTTAATTACAGCATGCTCTGGTAAAAAAAATAATAATATTGAGGATTTGGGGCGAGTGAAGGTTAATGCTGACTTGGCAGTGGTCAATAGTGGAAATTCTCGGGATGAGGATATGCCAGTGGAAAAGCATGAAGCTTTTACCGGGACAGTAGTTGAAACAATTGATGTGGAGCACTATACTTATATTAAATTTAGAGATGATTTTAAAAAAGAGCACTGGGCCGCCGTTTTTAAAGGTAGTTATATAGATGGCTCAAATATAACAATTGAGAGTTCTGTTATTATGAAAAATTTTAACAGCCCGACTCTTAATAGAACTTTTGATGAAATAATTTTTGGAGGAGTTACTAAAGTTGACGGCAAAAGTGTAGAGCCTTCACAAGATCCGAGGGAGACAGAGCAGGGAGCTGATAAAAAACTTCCGGCAGGTCATCCTCCCATTTAAAATATATTAGCATTGTCAGTTTTAAAATAGTCAGTTTTTAAATAATTTGAAAATTTGACCCGTCTTTCTTCTGGTGATGTTAAAATATTTATATCTGTTGACTGAGATAAATTATGAGATACTCTAAACCGGCTTTTAAAATAAATAAGAATGAAAGGATTATGTTATGAGATATTATTATTTTTTGATTTTAAGTTTTGTTTCAATTTTTGCAGTTGCCTGCGGAGCAAATTATGTTCGAGGTGATGAGGTTGAAGGTCTTGATGAGTATGCAATGAGTACCGGACTGGACAAGGTTGACCTTGAAAAATTGTTTGACGCAAATATTGAATCCTTAATGAGTTCAGCTGTTGTTTCCAAATGGAAAGAGGAGTCTGAACCTCCTGTTGTATCAATTTTTCCAATTGCCAATGAGACAAGTGAACACATTAGAGAGTCCCTTGATACATTGAGCTCAAAAATGGAAACTCAGATGATAAACAGCGGCATAGCCACAATGATTGATCACGATCAGCAGAGCCGATTGATTGAAGAGGTCAGAAAACAGCAGGGTGGAGATTTTGATCAGTCAAAATCAGCAGATATTGGCCGTCAGCTTGGCGCTAAATTTTTTATAACCGGTAAAATTCACAGCAGCTCAGAAAAAGTAAAAGGTGAAAAACGAGTTCAGTATTTTCTTTTTATGAAAGTGGTTGATGTTGAAACAGGTGTTATTCGCTGGCAGAATGAGTCAAATCTTACAAAGGGACTTGTAAAATAAGCACCTGAAATATGTTTAATCTTTTTTACAATAAAGCTTTTTATCTTTTAATTTTTATCTTTTTTATTTCCGGATGTGCAGGCTATGCGGGCAAGGTATCTGAGATGCGTACTGCATTATCTGTTGGTGATAAAGAGACAGCCATAAAAAAAGTTAATGAGGCATTAAAGGTTAAAGAGGATGATCAGTATCCTGACAAGCTTAATAGTGAGAAGACTCTTTTAATAAATGAACGTGGCACAATCAAACAATCTGTAGACAAGTTTCAATCATCTGCATTAGATTTTAGAGTTGCAGATCAGAATATGGAGCTTACAGATATAAAAAATGATACTGTTGGCAGCATTTCCAAATGGATATTTTCAGGAAGTGCGGGTGTTTACAGAGCTCCTCCTTATGAAAAAATGCTTTTAAGTACTCTCAATATGCTAAACTACCTCTCTGTTGGAAATCTTGAAGATGCCAGGGTTGAGGCAAGACGTCTTGATATTACTGAACATTCACTTGCAGACGAAAACAAAGAGAGTGACAAAGCACTTCTTGGAATTGGAGACTATCTTTCAGGTTTTACTTTTGAGATGAGCGGCAGATACGAACAGGCTTTGCAGAAATATGCGGAAGCATCACAAAATAATAATTATTTGTCTTTAAATAAACTGATTCCTCAATTGGCCAACTGCACATCTTACCGTGATGAACTCATTGACAGTATTATTGAAGCAAATCCGAAAAGTGTTGAAGACGGTGCTAATCCAGGCTGTTCAGCCGGTAGTGATAAGACTGGTTCTTTGTTGGTTGTAACTTCAAGCGGGCTGGCACCTTATAAACGTGCAAATCGCCTTCCTATAGGTGCTGCTGTTGTTTTGGCCGGTGCTTTTTTAACTCCTGTTCAGTTAAACCAGGCAAATGATTTTGCTGTAAAAGGACTTTTAAAGTGGGTAAATTTTCCCGATCTTGTTCAGTCTTCACCTCAATTTACAAAAGTATCAGTATCAGTTGACGGAACTCCTGTGAATATTGAGCTCGGGGAGAACGTCTCTTTGCTTGTGAAAAATTACTGGGAGCAGATAAAGGGCAAGTTGATAGCTGCAGCTATTGTAAGAATGATTGCAAGAGCAGTTGCAGGTGCCGGGACTAATCAGGCAATTAAATCTGCAAGCGGCGATAGCGGTCTTGGACTTTTAGCACAGGTTTTGGTTGAAGGGGCAATGACAGTGGCCGATACACCTGACACCAGAACATGGAATACTCTGCCGGCTGCATTTTTTCTAAGCAGAGTTGAGCTTCCGGCAGGTGAACATAATATTAAAATTGATTTTTTTGGTAATGGAAAAACAGTCAGTGTTAATAAAAAAATTAAAATAACCTCTGGAGGTTTTACTGTTATTCCGGTTCACACTATGAGATAATGAATAAAAAGTTATAATATTTAACAATATTTTTTGGAGGCTTAAAAATGAAAAAGTTTAATAGATTTACCTTAATGTTTATTATTGCAGCAGTAATGACTGTTTCGGCAAACGCTTTTGCCCTTCAGTCTGCCCACTCCCGTAAAGGTGTTTTTACAGGTATTGCTCTTGGTGGAGGTGTCTCTCTTCCAACAGATAATACAATGGACCCTCTTGGTGATCTATCTTTGAAGCTTCAGCTTGGGGTTGGAGCATCTCAGCATATTACTGTATCCCTTGATGTCGACAGCCGTCTTGAAATTTCAAATAGTGTTGTAGGAGGACTTTTTGTACCCGGACCCAAACTTACATTTTTTCTTCTTGGGGGGCTGAATATTCACGCAGGGGTAGGAGTTGCTATTTCATATTGGGACACTCTTGATGGTGTAAAAATTGGTATGGATGCGGGTGCAGGTATCGGTTATGAGATGTGGGTAAACACAAAATGGGCAGCTTACATGAATCTTGATGTTGATTATTTCCTTATGAACGAGTTTTCAGATTTAATTACAATTAATTTCTGGATAGGGCTTAGATACTATTAATTTTATTATGCAACTGGCTATTTAACTGGCTATCAAACCGGTTTTTGAATTTTTTACTCCGCAGAATGTCTCTTCTAATATGAAAGTATCACTAATAGCTCTAATAATATTTTCTTTTTTGTTCTCTGGATTAAGTTATGCAGATTCATCAAAACCCACTTTTTCAGGTAGTGATGTTAAAGCTCTTATTCCTGTTTTAAAGCACCATGATACAGTCGGATTGACTGTAATTGACAAAGAGGGTGTTCCTGAATCAATAAATCTCGCAACAAGAATAAGAGCAAAGCGGGATACTGTTTTTAATATTTTTAAAGATCCTGACAATTTCTATTATATCTCAACACTTTTTAAGGAGAATAAAATTCTCGACTCCACTGATAATATGATTTTATGGAGCTGGGCATCAAGGCACTCCCTTTTTACAATTACCGGGAAAAACAGCATTGAGCTGTATGGGGACAGGAGAGCTGATGTTAAAGTTATTGAGAGTTCTATTGGTAAAGCTTCGTTTATTTTAAGATTTTATGAAGATGGTCCTGATTATACAATTTTGACAATCTCGGGTTTTTTAAATGTTCAGTCCTCACAGTGGCTTATAAAGTTTATAATCGGTAACAGCTCTTCCATGATCCAGGCTTTTAATATTGCTGTTGGTTTTTTTGTTATTAAAGGTATTAAATCCCTTGCAGAGCGCGAAGAGAAAAAGCTTCCTAAGAGAATACATATTACAAACGGTAGAAGCGGCGGCACTCCACAAAAATTATCAGGTGGAGAATTGAAACTTTTGTCTCCATTTTTAAATCGAGGCCAGGTCTTTTTATGTGATTCCCATACAGGGGGAAGACTTAAACAGGCAACTGTAATTGAACGGGTAAACAGCAGTGCTGAAAAATTTATTGAAACAGTTAAAAAACCTGAAAATTACGAAAAAAATATTGGGGCAATTAATAATATTAAAATTATCTCTTCGCCTGAAAATGATAATAAAAATGAAATTCTGTTTTCGTGGAATCTTGGTTTTGCGGTTTTTCAACTCACATCAAATAATAAACTTACTGTTCCTGTTGAAAACTTGGTACTGTTAGAATCTGTTGATGGTGATCTGGAGGGTTCAAAATGGTTGTGGCAGATTGAAAAAGAGAGTGAAAAATCATCAATTGTCGTCTATCATGCATTTGCAGATGTTGCAAAAATGTCAGCAATTTTAGATTCAACAGTTAAACGAGAGCCGTATCTTGAGCATGGTCTAGTTATGGGAAGTAATATTGTAATGGTTAAAGCTATGAAAAAAATTGCCGAATCAAAATAGATAACCCCTTGAAATAAAATAAGTATCATCCAATAAGACATAAATTATTTTAGCTTTGTGTAAAAAAGAGTCATATTTTCTTTACTGACACATGAGTCTAGTGGTATTTGGATACCGGAACTGACAGTTGAGTCTAGTCGACTCTGTTTATTTTTAAGGATTTAATAATATGCCATTGAATAAGAGATTTTTAGGAATTGATATTGGTGCTGAAAATATAAAAATTGCAGAACTCACTTTAAAAGAAGATGGAAAACTTGAGTTTTCTAAAAGAGAGTTAGTTGAACATAATAAAGAACCCGAGCAGATTCTGTTAAAACTTCTTAAAAAATTCAAATGGGAAAGTATTGACGGGGCAACAGTTACAGGACGTATGAGTCGTTCTGTCAACCTTCAGCATATCCCTGTAAAACAGGCACAGATTCACGGGTTTAATTATCTGTTTGGAAAAAAGAGCGCCACAATTGTCTCTATAGGTTCCCATGGTTTTTCAGTTCTTGAGATGCGTGACTCAAATGTTGACATGTTCAGGGAGAATTCACGATGTTCACAGGGGACAGGAAACTTTTTAAGACAGCTTGTTGAGAGGTTTAATCTGACTATCGAAGAGGCCAGTCAGCTTAGTGCTCCTGTTAACAAGCCCGCACCTCTTTCAGGCAGATGTCCTGTGATTCTTAAAACTGATATGACTCATCTTGCTAATAAGGGTGAACCTCAGGAGAGAATTCTTGCTGGTCTTTTTGATGCTGTTTGCGAAAATGTACAGGTTCTTATCAAGCCCAGATTAAGTCCCAGGGATGTGGTTCTTATTGGGGGCGTTACCCAGTCTCCAAGAATCAAAGCTACTTTTAAAAAGTTTCTTGATAAAAATGAGATGTCCGTTATTGAAACAAAAAAGGATGATAATTTATATTTTGAAGCCCTTGGTGCCGCATCAATTGCTGCTGAAGATCCTAAAGCAGTGCCTCCTCTTGATAAGCTTTTTAAACAGAGAGAAGCCCACACCCTTGAAAGATTGCCTGGGTTAAGTGATTTTCTTAAAAATATAAAACGACTTCCAAAAGAGAAACTTCATGAAGCCGCAGCTGATGAGGCTATTGTTTTAGGTTTTGATATTGGTTCCACAGGATCAAAAGTGGTTGCAGTCAGTACTAAGAGTAAAAAACAGATTTGGGAATCATACATTAATACAAATGGTGCTCCGGTTATTGCTGCACAAAATCTGATGATTAATTTTACAAACAGTTATCTTGCTAAAAATCCGGTTGTGGCTGTAGGGGCCACGGGCAGTGGAAGAGAGATTGTGGGCTCTTTGATGACCACATGCTACGGAGGAGAAAAGGTTTTTGTATTGAATGAGATTGCCGCCCATGCTGAAGGTGCCACATATTTTGATAAAAGAGTTGATACTATTTTTGAGATAGGCGGTCAGGATGCCAAATATATAAGACTTCAGGGAGGCAGGGTTATTGATGCTGCAATGAATGAGGCATGTTCTGCTGGAACCGGCTCATTTATTGAGGAGCAGGGTAATAAATTTTCAGGAATTAAAAATGTTATTCAGCTTGCTGAAGAGGCTCTTAAAGCTCCTGAAGGGGTATCTCTCGGGCAGCATTGCAGTGTATTTATGGCTGAAATTATTGATGAGGCTGTTGCTTCCAATGTTCCCCGGCACGCTATTGTTGCAGGAATTTACGACTCAATAATTCAGAACTATCTCAATAGAGTTAAAGGGAGCAGATCAGTCGGAAAGATTATTTTCTGTCAGGGAATGCCCTTTGCATCAGATGCCCTTGCTGCTGCTGTTGCAAGGCAGACAGGGGCAAAGGTTATAATTCCTCCAAACCCGGGAACCATCGGGGCTCTCGGAATCGCTCTATTGTCAATTAAAGAGCTTGATTTAACAAAAGTCGATAACCTTGACCTGAATAGATTTTTAAATGCGGAGATCATTAAAAAAGATGTATTTACATGTAAATCAACAAAAGGGTGCGGAGGCAGCGGAAACTACTGTCGCATAGATCGTATTACCACCATTGTTGAAGGGGTTGAGCAGAAGTTTACATGGGGCGGGGGATGCTCTCTTTACGACAAGGGGACAGGAAAGAAAAAACTTCCTGACCTTGCACCTAATCCATTTAAAGAGCGGGAGGATATGGTAGATGAAATTATTGCATCTCTTCCTGTAATTGAGGGCGCAAAGACAGTAGCGGTAACTGATCAGTTTATGCTCAAATCAATGTTTCCGTTTTTTGCTTCATATATAAGCTATCTGGGATTTAACATTGTTCCTTTTAAAAAGGCTGATCACGCAACTCTTAAAAGAGGAATTGAAGACGGTAATGTTCCCTTTTGTGCCCCAATGCAGCAGTTTCACGGGGTTGTGGGAGATATGAATGATGCGGCCTGTGATTATATGTTTCTTCCCATGATAAGAGGCGGTCAGAGAATTAAAGAGGAACCCTGGGCAAGGCTCTGTCCCATTGTTCAGGCAGCGCCTGATATGCTTATACAGGATCTTGGAACACCAAAGAGTAAGATAATATCTCCTGTAATAAATATTGGTAAAGGCAACTTTGAATCAAGGGTTCTTAAAGAGAGCTGTAAAAGCATGGCTGAGCTTCTTGGTGTTAACGGTGAAGATTTTGAAGCACCTTATCTTAAAGCCGCAGAGGTTCAGAACAGGTTTGATGCAGAGTGTATAGAGATAGGAAAACATGCTCTTGAATTTTGCGAAAACACCGGTGTTACTCCTGTTGTGGTGCTTGGAAGACCTTATACTATTCACAATGATGTCTTAAATTCAAATGTACCAAATATTTTACGTGAACAGGGTGCGATTGCTATTCCTGTTGACTGCTTTCCAACTGCTGAAGAGACTCCTATTTTTCCAAGAAACTACTGGGGATATGGTCAGCGGATATTAAGAGCAGCCCACCAGATCAGAAGAACCAAAGGTGTTTACAGTCTTCTTGCCAGCAACTATTCATGCGGCCCTGACAGTTTTAATGAGCACTTTTATACATACATTATGGATGGCAAGCCCTGTGCAATTATTGAAACAGATGGTCACTCGGGAGATGCGGGAACTAAAACCCGAATTGAGGCATTCTTATATTGTGTCCATGAGGATTTAAATACAAACGCATCACAGGAGTTTACTCCAACAGATTTTATGAAAATTCAGACTGAGACTGAAGAGCTTGATGATATTAAAAAAAGAGATGCAACAGTACTTCTTCCCCGTATGGGGCCGGGGGCCGGAACACTCTCTGCTGCACTTAGGGGAATCGGCATAAAAGCTCAGGCACTTGATATGCCCGACGCTGAGGCTTTGAGTCTGGGACGCAGACAGACATCAGGAAAAGAATGCTTTCCAATGGTAATTACAATGGGAAGTCTTTTAAAACACCTTAAACATGAGAAGGACAAGACTAAAAACTTTTCGTTTTTTATGCCAATGGCAAATGGTCCCTGCAGGTTTGGAGCATATGACACCTTAAATGAAATAATTCTTGAGCGCCTCGATCTTAAAAAGAGGGTGGGCATCTGGGCTCCTGTTGACGATGACTATTTTGCAACTGTTCCTGACGGCTTTGCCGCTGTTGCTTATGGCGCCCTTGCCGCAGCAGATTTTCTCCTTGAAGGATTGTATACAGCCAGGCCTGTGGAAAAAAAATATGGTGAAGCACAGGGTATCTGGGATTTTTATACCAATGAGCTTGAAACCCATCTTGAAAAATATACATCCTCATCCACTCTCTCGGCAGGTAACGCAATAGCCAATGTTGTATCGGGAAATCTGTTTGGAATAACAAATATTTTAAAGCGCGCATCACGGGCCTTCAAAGATATAATGCTCGATAAAGATATGCCCGAAGTTCTCATTGTTGGCGAAATTTATGTGAGGTGCGATCCATTCAGTAATGATTTTGTAATCGATCAACTCGAGCAGCGTGGAATCAGATGCAGATTTGCACCATTTAACGAATGGCTTGAGTACACAGACTATCAGGAAGGTGAACTGAAAAATGTCGGCGACGCCGCAAGTAAATTTATACAGGCGTCAATTCAGCATCAGCTATACAATGCAATGGCAAAAATTCTTCACTGGCCCGACAGAACAACAGTTCAGGACTCCCTTGCAGCAGCAAAACCATATTTAAGAGAAAATTTAAGCGGAGAGGCAGTATTAACAATAGGCGGTCCAATTCACGAATGGCGCACAGGCCACATTGACGGAACACTGGCAGTAGGCCCCCTTGAGTGCATGCCAAACAAAATTGCCCAAAATCAGTTTCACCACATAGCCGAAAAAGAGGGTCTCCCGTCCCTGACACTCCACTTGAACGGAGATCCCGTTGACCCTGAAATTCTAGACAACTTCGCCTACGAAATTCACGCCCAGCACAAAAAGAAATTAAGAGGAGAAAGAGTAGCCAAGCCCCCAATCTCCCCCAGACCCCCAATCTGGAAAGCTGTAAGCAAACACAACCCCAAAAACCTAATATAGTCTTTGCTCGTAAGCTGCACGGTATTACCCCGGCCGCCAACATGTCACCCCAATAAATTTCTGCAAACCAATGCCCCCAACGGGGCAACAAACAATAGCCCCAGGTGCAACCTGTGGTTAAATAACCCGCCAATAAAATTAAACCCTGAAGGGATAAAATAAAGATGAATTGATTTTAATTTTTGTAGACTTAAAAGATGAATATAGAGGGGTTCGACCCTGAGCTTTCGAGCTTTTTGCACTAAACAGCATCACATTGATTCAAGATCAAATAAATCGTTGCACCTGCGGGGAGATGCGATTCGGCTCGCGCTGAAATAAACAGAA
>JAFGVO010000339.1 GCA_016937935.1 Deltaproteobacteria bacterium
AAACTGCTGATCAGATAATTGAAAAAGTTGGCCGAGCGAGACTGTCTCTGGATAATGCCCCAACAGGATGAATCACTACACTAGATATCAAGATCCATTTTTTCCTGAATAAACTGCAGGGTAAGCTGTTTTATGTCTTCTGCAGTTGTTAATTCAAGAGCCTTGTCAGTGAGATCTTTCGCCTCTTTAAGTGTCATGCTTTTTACTGAAGCCTTAATATAAGGAATAGCATTGGGGGCCATTGAGAGCTCTTTTAACCCAAGGCCCACAAGTAAAGGCGTCATTTGAGGTTCACCTGCTGCACCACCGCAAATTGATACTGGAATGTGAGCATTGTCAGCTGCGGTAATTACAGTTTTAAGAGCCCTTAATGCTGCGGGATGATAGGGGGAGTAAAGATATGCCACATCATCATTTACACGATCTATGCCCAGCATATACTGAATGAGATCGTTGGTTCCGATTGAAAAGAAGTCCACCTCTTTTGCGAGAATGTCACTAATAAATACTGCCGATGGAAGTTCTACCATGCATCCGATTTTTAATTCGGGCATTTTAAATGTGTTGTTGTTGGCTATAAGTTCATTTGTACAGCCGGTTACAATCTCTTTAAGCTCTCTAATCTCCTCCACACCACTAATTAACGGAAACATAATTTTAGCTATTGGGGCACCCGCCTGAGATGTAGCAATAATAATTGCCTTAATCTGATCCCTTAAAAGTTCCCGCTCTTTTCGCAGGCCGATCCTGATAGCCCTCATTCCAAGTGCCGGATTTCTCGCTTTTGACATATGAAAACATCTGGGCATTTTATCAGCACCAAGATCGAATGTTCTAAAAGCAATGAGCTTTGGCGCAACAGTTTTAATTACAGAGGAGTAGATTTTAATCTGCTCGGTCATGGACGGAGGGAGATCCCTGTCCATATAGAGAAACTCGGTTCGGTAAAGTCCGATACCCTGGGCACCGTAGTCCAGGGCAAAAGGTGCTTCTCCGGGGAGTTCAATATTTCCGCTTAATTGAATAAACTGGCCGTCTTTTGTAACTGCGGGTTCATTTTTGGTGTGTCTGAGTCTGTCATCCCTGGCTTTCCACTGGTAGGATCTTTCTTCGTAATCTTTGATGGTGTCTTCATCAGGATTAATTATTACAACCCCTTCCTGACCATCTATAATAAGCAGATCACCGGGATTAATCTGCCCGGTAACATTGGGAACCCCGACTACCGCCGGAATTCCAAGTGCTTGAGCCATAATAGAAGTGTGGCTTATTTGTGTTCCCTTTTCAGTTACAAATCCCCGAAGAGGGCTTCCAAGCATCTGGGCGGTTTCAGCAGGGGAGAGGTCAATTGTAACAATAATGCTGTCCGAATCAATTTTAAGTTCTCTCTCCATCACCTCTGTGTGGCCAAGAAGATTTCGTAAAATTCTTACTGTAACAAATTCAATATCCTCGGTTCTCATTGCCAGATATTCATTATCTGCCATTGAGAGCTGATTTTGAATGTCCTCAGAGACAATTGAAAGGGCCCACTCAGCATTAATACGGCGACTATTTATCATATCCTTGGCAGTATCAATCAACGTCATATCACTTAATAACAGCATGTGGGTCTGAAGAATCATTCCATGTTCATGGTTCAAATTAGAGGGTTTGTTTTCTTTTAATGATTGAATGCTCTTTTTCATCTGTTCTCTGGCAATTTCAACAGATTCATCTATTCGATTCAATTCAATAAGAATGGACTCTTCTCCTTCTATATTGAATTTGGGAACAAGCACCTTCTTGCGATCGATTGATCTTGCTTTTGCAATTGCAATACCCGGTGCTGCCGGTATTCCCTGAAGTCTAATAGTGTGAGCCATCATTCCTCTCCAAATTTGTTCTTGACAAGATTTTCAATTGCCGCAATCAGCTCTTCACAATCACTGCCTATGGCTTCAACTTCCAGTTCCGTACCTTTTCCGGCCGTCAGAAGAAGAACTCCCATAATGCTTTTGCCGTTAATCTGGCGTCCATCTTTACTAATATAAAGATCCGCTTCAAAACGTGATGCTGTCTGCACCAGCAAAGTAGCCGCTCTTGCATGCAAACCAAGAGCATTAATAATTGTCAGCTTCGTGGTAGCGATTTGATCCATTTAAATAGTTACCTCCAATATAAGAATTACCAGTAAAAATGCAGGCAGCACATAAACCCATACTGCTCTTTTCATATTAAGTGCCAGTGCTATAAGAGCACACAAAATACCTGCCAGAATAATTGTCCATTCAAGATTTAACATTATTGAATATCTAAAAATAATTAAACCAATTAACGTTCCACCTGTAATACTTGCAGCGGTTCTAAGGGTACTGGTTTTATAATTATCTATCCATTTGCCTAATGTATTAAAGGCGATTTCACCTCTTTTATATCCGATAAAAAGGCCGCTCACTCTAATTGCAAGGTGTACAGTATTGAATATTACAAGAAGGGTGATAATGGCCGGAATCGGGCCAAATAACAGGGCTATTAAAGCTGCAGAAATTGAAGCAAAAGGTGCAAGTGCTCCGTGGAAAAAGGGATCTCCCAGGGCGGCCAGGGGTCCCATGGTGGTTTTAACATATCCCAGAATTGTTTTTGTTGAGCGGTGTTCGGACTCCATTTTTAAAATGACTCCGGCCAGTACTGCAACTAAAAACGGGTGAGTGTTTATGGGTATCTTATAGTGGTTTAAAATCCGTTTTGCGTTAAGCTGGTCACCATATATTTTTTTTAGTGCCGGTGTAAGAGCAAAAAGAAGACCTTCAGACTGCATTGAGGTATGTGTCCATGCACTTTGCACAAGTGTAAGCTTGAGACTTACTTTCAGAAGATCTGTAACAGTTAATAAAATCATAAGAATCTCACCATAATAAAAAATAGAATTACACCTAGAATTGCCATTACAGTATAGCGTTTCCTGCTCATTGCGGCGAGTGTTACCGAAACACCAAATAGGGGTACAGTTATAATAACAAGTTCGCTGATAAACGGACGGGCAGTAATTACTCCATAAGATCCATAGACCAGTATAGTTGTAATCAACGTGCCAAGGAGGCTTTCTATTCCTCCCAAAACGAACCCTTTAGCCAGATTTTTATAAATTATTTTTGCAAAAATATCCAAAGAACCAACAGTCTGCCAGACGGCATTTGCGTTCATGGGAATTGCATTTTTGCGGATCATTTTTTTTAAATACAGTTCTGATAAAATACCTGAAACAATACTTGCAATTATCAGCACCAGACTTTCTGCAGAACCATCTGTTATGACTATATTATAATGGTGCAGAATTATAAGTGTCGCAGAGCTTACAAATGAGACGAGAGCCCAGTTGCAGTAGTGACTCTGTCCGATACTTAAAAGCTGCAGAGAAATCCCAAGCCACAGAGCAATTTCGGGTTCTCCTGTAATGTATCCCGTGATGAGAAGAAGCACAAGGGGCTGAACAAATGCCAGCTTGCCAAGGGAGTGGCGCTCCAGCAGTAAAATTGCTCCTGCAAAAAAGAGGGCAAAAACTATTATAAGGATTTCTGCCATTTAACTCCTTCTTTGGTTATCTTCATTAAAAAACAGTCCCCTGGGAATGTCTGAATCTCAACTCTTTTTCCTGCTCTGTTAAAACGTTCAAGGGCTTCAAGTTCGGCTGTTGTAAGGTGAACAGCGTCTGTAATTCTGTTTCTGCCTTTTGCCGAATGAATATTTCCAAGGGTTAAAGCATTAAATTCAAAGCCTCCCATGGCGGCTCTGGCAAGATCAAAAACGTCGCTCATTAAAACAAGAGTTTTCTTTGAATTTGCATTGATTTCAATACTTCCTAAAGCTGAGATGGGAACAACTGTTAAATTTATACTTTTAGGAAGTGCCATTCTGTAAACTGCAACCATTGATTCGTTTGCAGAAGCCAGGTCATCAGCAATAATAAGATTTGAAACCCTTAAATAGGGAATCCAAAACTGAACCACCTGTCCGTGAAGCAGTCTGTTATCAACTCTTAAAAATGGAAAAGCATTGTTCATATAAATAAATTCCTGTTACGCACTTTTCTGGCTGTTTAAAAGTACCTCCGCATCAATAACGTGTTCAGCGGCGTATTGTGCAGCTCCATGTGTCAATTTTTTTATATCCGAATGAATATGTCTCTCCATAAGTATTTTTATCAGCAGGGGAAGATTAAACCCTGAAATCATCTTTATTTTATCGTTCATAAGCATTGCAGACACGTTAAAAGGGGTGCCTCCGGGAATATCAGTTAAAATTAGCACCCCGTCACCTCCGATAGTGCGAATTGCCTTTTTCAGTTTCTTTTTAAGATCATCGAGACCTTCTTCAGGATTTATACCAATGGCTAAAAAGTTTTCCTGAGGGCCGATTATAAGTTCGGCGGCAGATTTGATTCCAGTTCCCATATCAGCGTGACAGCAAAGAATAATTCCAATCATTAAAAAACCTCACTTTAAAAATTAGTCTGATGAACCATCAATTAAATCCGGTGGAAGAGAGTGTGGAAGACGGCTGAGTCTGGCTCCGGAGGCAGCTGACATTCTATCTACACTCGCGTCAATCTTACTCTGAAATTCGAGAGCAGAGTGATGTCCCATAACCTTGAGAATCTGATTTCTGGCGGCAACTTCAATAATTGTAGTAAGAGAGCGGCCAGGCCTTACAGGAACATCAATTTTAGGTATGGTAACACCAAGAAGATTGTGGGTTTGTGTAACAATGCCAAGTCTGTCATATGTCTTGTTTTTATCCCACTCCTCAATATAAATTACCAGTTGAATTCGCTTGGTCTCTCTAATGGCAGCTACACCAAAAAGATCTTTTATATTGATAATACCAAGCCCTCTAATTTCCATATTATGTCTGATGAGCTCGTTTCCAGCTGCAACAACAGTAGAAGGAGGAACAAAGTTAATATCCACAACATCATCTGCAACCAGGCGGTGTCCACGCATAATAAGTTCCAGTGCTGATTCGCTTTTTCCGATTCCGCTTTTTCCAACCAGAAGAATTCCAACGCCGAAAACATCAACCATTACACCGTGAATCGAACGCTGCTTTGCCATTCTGTTTGCCAGAAATTTTTGCAGAGATTCAAGGAGGAGTGTTGAGCTGAGACCGGTGGTAATAAGGGGAACTCTTGTTTCTGAAGCACTTTTTACAAGTTGTTCAGGGAGATCGAGATTTCGTGTTACTATTATTGCAGGGGGCTGGCATTTTGTAAGCCAGTTAGCCGCAGTCAATCTCTCTTTTGGAGTTAGGCTCCATAAATAGTCAATTTCAGTCTTGCCAAGTATCTGAACGAGTCCGGGTTTTACCATAGAGATAAATCCTGTTAAAGCCAGGCCTGGTTTTTGAATTTCAGGAGCGGTAATTCTGCGATCAAGACCGCTTTTTCCCGCTATTAACTCAAGTCCCAGCTCAACGCTCAGAGAACGAAGCAATACTGCAACTTCCATTATTTATCCCCTTCCATCTATATCAATAATAATCGAATAGATCTCTTCAGATGTCTTGGCCTCAAGAACTCTCTGTCTTAAGTCACTGTTTCTTAACAGATTTGAAACCCTGCCAAGAGCCTTTATATGATCATTGGCCGCTCCCTGAGGGGCAACCAGAACAAAGAAAAAATTAACAGGCTTTCCATCAATTGCATCAAAAGAAATACCGGTTCTGGAAATGCCGAATGCACCGCAAATAGTATTCAAATCAGATGTTTTAGCATGGGGAATAGCCGCGCCGTTTCCAAAGCCGGTGCTGGCAAGTCGTTCTCTCTCAATCAAAGATTCAGCAATCTGCTCTTTTCTGGCACCTGGATATGCTGTTTCAATAATTCCGGCAAACGCCATAAGAAGATCATTTTTACCGGTTGACTGCAAATCAGAAATAACAGCATCCACTACAAGAAAATCTTTTATTTTCATAAATAACTCATCCTTCAATTTAAAATATAATAAGTATAATGTAAACTTTACATTAAAAGTTACAATATATTAACCCTTACATATCATATTAATAAAAATGGTAACAGTAAGGAATTAAATTAAAGAAAAATACAAAAATATAAGTAAACACTAAGTTCTCTCCCCGGTTAGGTTCTTAAGGAGGTTCTTAAGGTTTCTATGAAATGATAAACCGAGCTGTTTTGGGCGTAATTCAGATAAATTTTAGATGTTTCTTCTGTAATTGCTCGCCGTGGCACGTCTTGTGGTGTTGATTTAATTTGATAATTAAAATACCCCCAAATACCCTACAAAATACCCTACCAAAATACCCTACCCTGGTTAGCTTTTCTAGTCTAGTGTAGTGATTTAAAATTGATAAGCATTATGTATCTTTTTATAAGATCCTGTGTTATAGTGACGTCAGGAGGTAAACCTGATGCGAGTTGCGCCAGAAATTAATCTAACG
>JAFGVO010000340.1 GCA_016937935.1 Deltaproteobacteria bacterium
AACCCACAAACCTTGGGGTATCAAGACACCAAAAGTGTTTTTTAAAGCGCACATCAGGCGGATTAGCCTGCAACGCAATTAGCTCATCTTGTATGATTACTTTTTTTGCACATTTTTATGTGTTAAAATAGGCGGATTATGAATGAACAAAAAATCAAAGTTAAAGACCTTTTAGATATTCTGGTTAATGAAGGGCACATTTCTCAAGAGCAGGGGATTGAGATAAATGTAAAAAAAGACGGAATAAGAGCGAGACTTGCAATGCAGGAGGCAAAGAGTGTTCTGCGGGCAAAACAGGCAAGAGAGACAATTACGGCAGCACAGATAATTGCATCCTGTAAATTAACCTCACTAAAAAAATACGACGAACCTCTTGATGAAGATCTTATTTTAAAAACCCTTGCAGCTCAAAGAGGTCTTGATTATATTAAAATTGATCCCCTCAAACTTGAGTCTCCCCTGATCACATCAACACTGTCACTTCCTTTTGCAAGGCGCACCAGTGTGCTTCCCTTAAAACAGGAAGGGGATACTCTTACAGTTGCAGTGGCAGAGCCTGACGATCCTCAGTTGTTTGAAGAGCTGAGTGTACTGACTAAAAAAAAGATTAAACCTGTTTTGAGCTCCAGAACTGATATTCAGCAGTTTATCACCGAGGTGTATGGCTTTAAAAAATCTGTCACAAGTGCAGCAAAAGAGATGAGCACAGGGGTTGATATCGGTAATCTTGAACAGCTCTTTCAGCTTAATAAAGTGGATGAACTTGAGAGTAACGACAAGCATGTAATAAATGCTGTTGATTACCTTCTTCACTATGCCTATGATCAGCGTGCATCAGATATTCATATCGAGCCTAAAAGAGAACACAGTCAGGTGAGGATGCGCATAGACGGTGTGCTTCATAACATCTACAAAATTCCAAAGCCTGTTCATGCTGCGGTTGTTTCGCGAATAAAGACAATGGCAAGAATAGATCTGGCAGAAAAAAGACGACCCCAGGACGGGCGCTTTAAAACATGCAAAGAGGATGTGGAAGTTGAAATGAGAGTATCAACGCTGCCTGTTGCCTTTGGTGAAAAAGTAGTGATAAGAATTTTTGACCCCACCATCTTGATTCAAAGCACCGGAGAATTGGGCTTTGACGAAGAAGAGCATTTAAAATTTTTAAAGTTTATCGAAAGGCCAAACGGTCTCATTCTTGTAACCGGCCCAACTGGTTCAGGAAAAACCACAACTCTCTATTCAACCCTAAGGCATCTGTCCAATCCTCAGGTCAACGTAGTCAGCATCGAAGACCCCATAGAAATGGTGGTTGAAGAGTTTAACCAGATAGCAATACAGCCCAAAATAAATCTCACATTTTCAAGCGCTCTCCGCCACATATTAAGACAGGACCCGGACATAATAATGCTGGGTGAAATACGTGACAAAGAGACAGCCGACCAGGCAATTCAGGCGGCGTTAACAGGACACCTTGTAATATCAACACTTCACACAAATGACAGCGCAAGCACAATAACAAGACTTCTCGAACTTGGGGCCAATCCCTTTTTAATAGCCTCCACACTGGTTGGAGTCATAGCCCAGCGACTGGTAAGAAAAGTATGCGTAAAATGTAAAACCGAAACAATACTGACCCCGTCCCAGCTGGACCTCCTGAACATCACCATACTCCCGGGATCAGAAAGAGCACTGAAAGTGGCCGAAGGCTCAGGATGCGTACACTGCCGAAACACAGGCCTCTACGGCAGAACAGGAATATTCGAACTCCTTGAAGTCAACGACACAATAAGAGAACTGATTTTAAACAACGCAGACGCCCCATCCATAACAAGAGCAGCAAAAGCAGACGGAACAAAATCCCTAAGAGAATCAGGAATAAAAAAACTGGCCGAAGGAATAACCTCCTTCGACGAAGTAATAAGAACCACCATAGATATCTGAAAAATGTTTGTTCTTCATAAAGTAATTGAATTCAAATAATCAGTGAGAATACTCGCAAACATATGATTTGGCCTGAGTGCAGTAGGATTCATCCCATTTTCCCGACATTAGAAATTCTAAACAAGACAAATTAGTCTGGTTGTTTGGTGCACCGGTAGTCCAGTTTGTATAATTGAATTCGCTGCCGTCAAGCCACTGCCAATTCTCTTCTATGTCAATTTCTGATGCACCAACCCAGGCTGGAACGGTTATTAAGGAACCAACAAAGATGTTTTCAGTCGCAGTGTTTATGGTTGCCAGGTGCATACCATATTGTTCACAGGCGAGGCTGGCATTATTCCATGACAACGGGGTATTGCAATAAACGTAAGTATGTCCGTTTGAAAGTGTGCTGGGAGTATTACAACCGGGTACGTACCAATCATCTTCAGTGGGAACGGTTGCCCGGTATTCGTAGGCACCAATATCGCTGTAAGCGGGATCTCCCGATCCTGTATTGACTTTATTTGCATCGTATCGAGGATTGCCGAGCAGATCATACACAAATGATTTATCGCCGTTGGCTGCATCCACACAAGCTGAATCTTCTTTGATATTAAGGTCGTAAATTTCGTATGTATCTCCTGATAATACAAAAAGAGAAGCATCACCCAGTGTGGTAATGGTTGTTTTTGTGTTATCTACAATGTACCACCATTTGGAGCCGGATGCATTGGCACGCAGGTAAAGGCCGACTAATTCTCCGTTGCTCCAGTTGGCGTTCCCATCGGTCAAAACGGTTTTCGCCGTGGCTTCGTTGTATTTAGGTGCTCCAGTCCATTTACTGTCTTTTTCAAGGGGATACCCCACAAAGCCTGGTTCATCTCCGCCAACATAATTACTATCATCAGTCCAATTTGCTGCATCCCCGGCCACATTGTCAGGTTTATTGTCCCACATGATGGAATTAGCAACGTTGATGGTACTGGCACTTGCAGCATTTATTGCCGCACAGACATTAGCTACAAGAGTGCTGTTCGTCAGTTCAATTGAAGTGTATGACGCATAGATAGCACCTTGTGTTGTCTTTGTAGAATTTGCTGCGATAACGCTGTTTTGAACGAAGACCTTAGCACCATCCCAGGCTGTGATGGCTCCGCCAACTGCTGAGTAATTGGAGAGGAAAATGCAATTATTAATAGTTGTGGGCTCTTTTGCTCCCCATTCTTGTAGAGCTGCGCCTTCGCTGGCTGCTGTATTGCCGGTCAAAACGCAATTGTTCATTGTGGAGTATGCAAATGATGACGACGCGTTGACAATGGCTCCTCCGTTCAAACTGGAGGTATTGTCGGTGAAAACACAGTTTTTGTAACGACCATGAGCTCTAAAGTTATAGACGGCGCCACCACCTTTGGAGTTGTTTTTTGCGAACAATGTGTTTTCAAAAAACACATCTGTAATAACGGATGATCCTGAGCTCTTGAGAAAGACAGCTCCGCCGTAGTTTTCGGCTGTATTATTGATGAAAGCGCAATTTGATACAGAGGGGGAAACGTCAACGTTAAACATTCCGGCGCCGTTCCCTTGTTCAGGATCGGATACTGCTTTAATAGCATTACCATTTTCAATTCTGAATCCATCAAGTCTTGCATTGTCTGCACCGGTAACCACGTGGAGAACCCCAACGGTTCCAGATTGGGACAATCCGTCCAGTACCGTACTAAGTTGCGTGAGATTTCGCTGACTTCTTGAATGATACCCGTTTTCAAAGGAACCATAAAGGTCGACCCCGGACACCATTTGAACCGTATCCATAACTCCGGTTTGGTTTATATAGAGCCTCCCGCTGGAAACCCAGACTTCGCAGCGTTCTGGTCCACCAATTGCCAGAATGGCTGCCTGGGCCGAAGCAGTTGCGGTGGCGATGCTTGGAGATGCGGTACTCCATGACATGGCTTCATCAGTGGCGGGCTGTGAAATATCGGGAACCACGTAACGAACACAAAGATCGCAGTCCTTCCCATTGGAGCTACCTGTGCCAGGCAGGCATACGCTACAGTCCTTACTGTCATCCCATCCCGCCGGGCAGATTTCGCAATTGTCTCCACTCCATAAGTTTCGGCAACGGCATTCCGCTTCGGTATCGGAGAGATTAAAACAAATCATATTGTTATCAGTACAATTGATATTTACGCCCTCATCCTGATTGCAGGAGTCAAATCCATGAACATTGTCATCAGCACCGCATTGGGTGAAACTGCCGCTAACGCATTCTGTTTCCGAGTCAGTTTCAGAGTTAGTTTCCGAATCGGTTTCCGAGTTAGTCTCAGAGTCGGTTTCCGAGTTGGTTTCAGAATCGGTTTCCGAGTTGGTTTCAGAATCGGTGCCTGAAGTTTCGGAGTCTACAGTTTCATAGGGATTTTCAATATCGTCCATTAGTGCTGTACAACCGGACGTCATAATAAAACCTGCAATGAGCAGAAAGCACCTGATAATATTGTTTTTGAAATGCTTCATTTAGAATCTCCCTTCAATTATTGCTCCAGCAAAATTGTTTCCAAACGAAGGTGCAATTGACACTTTTTCCTGTCGTTTCTTTCGTTTCTTTCGTTTATCAAAGACTGTTATCATCAGTACACCTGTTATTGCTGCGGCGGCTCCGATGCCAAGTAAAATGTTAGTAGTTATGGCAAGATTATCTCTTTTGTCTAAATCCCCTTGTCGGTCGGGAAGACAATTGCGGGTGGAACAATCATCTTTTACGTCATTGTTAATTGACATTGCGAGGGCACCGGTTATCACTCCGCCAATTAGAATGGCTCCGCCAATTCCAATGGTGATTAATCCAGCCTTTTTCACTGAAGACATGGATTTTTCTTTTTGAACTGGAACATTTTGTAAAGGCATTTCTGAAATCTCGGTTTCATCTGTTTGTTCAGGTTTCGTGGCATCAACATGGATATCAATAACTTTGTGCTGTTGCCCGTTTAATTTTAAAACCTGGGTGTAGATTATGGTATCATCTATTTTCGCTGTAATCGTATGTTCAATGCCGGCAGAAATCATAATAGAAGCGGTCAGAGGGGTAGTACCTCTTTTTATATCGTCGATAAAAATATCAGTGCCATCTTCTGCCCCATCCACATCAAAAGAGCCCACAAGATTCCGAAGTTTTTTAATTTCCGATAGAATCTCCTCCTGGCGTTCAATGGCAATATCATCCCCACCATCAGAAATATACGATTCAAATGCTTCAAGAGCCAATCCATAGCGTTTGAGCAGCGCTTCACATTGTCCAATATTATAAAACAGTTTCCATGAGGGTTTAAAATTATATGCAGTCTTAAATTGAATAGCTGCGTCATTATACTGTTGGTTCTCAAAAAATTCGCTGCCTTTATCAAACGCAGCTTTTGCCTCTTTATCGTTATTGTCAGCATAGGATTTTCCATTCACAAGCAGTACACTTAAACAAAGTGACATACTCAATGATAAAATTATAAATTTATTTTTTATCTCCATTATGAATTTTCTTCCTTACAATAAAAGTTACAGACTTATTATGTTAGATCAGTACTTGGCATTTTTTGCAAACTATTATTCTAACTCTTTTAATTAATAATATCCTAAACGTGTTTAAACATTTTTTCAAACAAAACCAGACTAAAGAGCAATTTCAATATAAAACAAGTTTCAAAAATAATTGAGACTAAAAAAAGCAATATGGTATGTTATTTTAAAGCAGGATTTAGGCGTACTTAATAAAAGGATCGTTTTTGTTTTAGAAGCAGCAGAACATTGGTGCTGCGCTTAAGGTGTCTACTTCTGTGCAGTCTGAAAATGGGGCTGTTCCTCCGAGGCAGCCGTAGCTGTATGTGCCTGCTCCATCAACACACAGTGTTTCGGGAACACCTGCTACAGAACAACCGGTTGCAGATGCAAACGCGGATGTACATTGAAAATATGCGTTTTGATAAACGTCACAGGCTGGAAGTTCTCCTGTCTCGCAGTCGATGTCTGCCGCGTTTTCAGTGTAGCAATTAATGTATGCCAGCCATGCATCTCCGCATCCCATTGCATCATACCTTTGCCAGTCTTCTACACAAAAGGCGGCCTCTCTTTCAACGTCAGCAGTGTCATCAGGACAGGTTTTTAAATAGGCCTGTTCTTTGGCGGTGCAATCAGTTAGGGCAACAGATTCGTTTTCCGGATCAGGAGTTCCAGGTGTTGATATATCCGAAACGTCAGTTGTATCTGAAAGCCCCCCATACTCAAGAACTTTAGCCTTGTCAGTGGAACCGTAAATTTCATAAACGCATGAAAGTTCTCCGTCAAAATATTGAGTCTGGGATCCTTTAACAATATTTGGGGTACCCGGTTTAAAAGTCTGAGTAATGTCTGCAGAAAGTCCTGTTGAGCAGTCAAGGTGTATGTCTATTTTACAACCATCATATGAAACCTTTTGAGAACAATTTGAATAGCCTCCAATCAAAACCCCTCCGTCCTGAACAGGTGAGCCTGTATCATCCAGAGTAACCCCCTGACTTGCGCAATCCCCCTGACCAATAGTGACATAATAATAAGTACCATCAACTCCCGGACAATCAATAGCCCCGCCGGCACCTGGAGTTTCGTCCCCGGTGCATGATGTTAAAAATAGAGACAATAAAAACCCAATAAGCAATTTTTTCTTCATAACCATTCACTCCTGTTAATAACCAAAATGTTTTTGATAGAGAAGCTTAATCATATTGGTGATAAAAAAACAATAAATCGCTTATTGAAAAGTTTATTTAAACAACAAAGTCGTACTCAGGGTAATGATGGAGATGGAAATGGAAAAAAGTTGTTATCGGTCACTGGGATTTATCTATCTGTAATTATTTAATAATTTTGTTTTGTTAAAACTTTTTTTAATTTTTTTTAAAAAGTTTGCACAATTTGGTGTCTGGCGGTCGATATACCTCCGTGAAAAATATTTAATACATTTTGAAAGGTGGTAAAAATCATGATCAGAACTGATGAGGCGTATAAGAACATATTTGCCAACAAGAAAATTATTCAAAATCTTTTGCAGGGGTTTATTGATCACGGCTGGGTGAAAGATGTTGATTTTGAATCTTTAACAAGTGTTCCAACTGAGCATATCAGCGACAAGCTTGATAAGAGGGTTAATGATTATGTATGGAAGGTCAAAATAGATAAAAGAGACCTTTTTATTTTCATTATGCTTGAATTTCAGTCCATGCCCCAAAGATTGATGCCTTTGCGTATGAATATCTACAGAAATTTGTTGTATCAGCATTTAATAAAATCAGGGGAGATTGATAAAAGACGAAAATTGCCCCCAGTATTGCCTCTTGTTATTTACAATGGTGAAAGGCCGTGGAAGTATCCAACAAGTCTCCTTGATATTATTGATGATTTTGGTGATGAGCTTTTAAATCTCACGAGAAATGAGAGTTTTATATTGCTTGATATCAACAAGATATCTGCAGCAAAACTTGATAGTTTAAAGATGAAAGAGAGTAAAAATTACGTTTCCAGGATTTTTAAACTTGAACAGTCGGGAAAATATGATGATATTATAAGTGTGGTGGCTCAAATAAATTTGTGGCTTGAAGAGTCAAAAGATAATGAGTTATCAATAGCAATGGCCAGGTGGTTTGATAATGTGCTAAGGCCATCAAAGATAAATCGGGTAAAGCTACCCAGGTTTGGAGATTTTGCGGAGGTAAACGGTATGTTTGCAAAAACCATAGACAGAATGTGGGACGAAGCCGAAGAAAAAGGTATTGAAAAAGGTATTGAAAAGGGGAAACTCGAAGGAAGGGTTGAAGAAAAAGTGCTTACTGCAAGGAATCTAAAGAAACTCAAGGTCGATACAGAAACAATAAGTAAAGCCACAGGTCTAACACTTGAAGAAATTGAAAATCTCTAAATTAACTCTGCCAGTTTTAAATTCTCCATCTATATTAAAAAAAATTTATTCCACAATAAAAGCAGTTTCGCTAGAATTCGATCCGTTAACGCAGTAAATACCGCCTAAAAATAACAATGCTTGATAATAATTACTTGAGTCAGTTCCGCACTCTGTTGATGTCCATATTCTATATGGATAATTTGCAGATGGAGAAAATACTGAAGAGCATACTGCATCATC
>JAFGVO010000341.1 GCA_016937935.1 Deltaproteobacteria bacterium
ATGGTAAATGAAAAAGTAACAATTAAACCTGCTGATGGAAAACTGGGGATTATGCTTGTAGGCCTTGGAGCTGTAAGCACTACATTTATTGCCGGTGTCGAAATGATAAAAAAAGGGCTGCGAAAACCCATTGGATGTCAGGCATGGATGGGTAAAGCACGGATAGGAAAGCGAACAGAGAACAGATTTGAAAATATCAATAATATTGTCCCTTTGGCAAAACCTGAAGACCTTGTTATAACAGCATGGGATATTTTTGAAGACAATGCATATGAAGCCTCAAAAAAAGCTGGAGTTTTAACATCTGAAGATCTTAATCTTGTAAAAGATGAGCTTGAAAAAATTATACCTCTTAAAGGGGTATTTGATAAGGATTACTGCAAAAATCTTGATGGAACACACATAAAAAAAGGTACTCGAAAAGAATATGTGGAAGCATTAAGACAAGACATCAGAGAGTTTAAGAAAACCGTTGATAGAGTTGTCATAGTCTGGGCAGCCTCTACTGAAGTGTATTACTTTCCAGGAGATATTTATAAAAGTATTGAAAGCTTTGAAGCTGCACTTGAAAGCGATAACAAAGAAATCTCCCCATCACAACTATATGCCTATGCTGCAATTATGGAGAATGTTCCCTTTGCAAATGGGGCACCCAATAACTCAGTTGATCTTCCATGTATGGAACAACTTGCAGATAAAAACAGAGTTGCAATTTCAGGCAAGGATTTTAAAACTGGACAAACACTGATGAAAACAATCATCGCCCCTGGAATGCGCAGTCGCCTTTTAGGTATTAAAGGCTGGTTTTCGACTAATATTCTGGGAAACAGGGATGGAGAAGTCCTTGATGACCCCGGCTCCTTTAAAAGCAAAGAAATTTCAAAAAGTGGGGTTCTGGATACAATTTGCGATCCTAAAACATATCCTGAACTCTACGGTGATATTTATCATAAAATCAGAATCAACTACTATCCCCCAAGGGGCGACGCCAAAGAGGGCTGGGACAATATTGACATCTTTGGCTGGATGAACTATCCAATGCAGATTAAGGTTGATTTCTTATGCAGAGATTCAATTCTGGCTGCACCCATTGTAGCAGACCTTGCTATCTTTTCAGATCTCGCACAGCGTGCAGGAATGCATGGAATTCAGGAATGGCTCTCATTTTTTTACAAGAGTCCTCAAACAAAAGAGGGGCTATATCCCGAACATGATCTACAGATTCAATATGCAAAATTCAAAAATACATTGAGATACCTTGCTGGTGAAGAGCTTATTACACATCTTGGACTTGACTATTACGAAGAATAAACCTTTTTTTCAAAAAAAATTAAAAATATCTATTGAAACTCTTTAATAACCTTTAAAAATATCGTTCCGTATTTTTTATATTTTATAACGCCTACACCTTTAATATTTAAAAACTCATTTGGTGTTGCCGGTTTTTTTATAGCCATATCTATCAATGTTGCATCGCTGAAAACAACAAATGGAGGAACTTTTGAAGACCTGGCAATCAGTAGACGCACACTTCTAAGCTCTTCAAAAAGTGCGCTGTCATAACTTTTAACATCAAAAGAAGAGCTCTTGTCAGAATTTTCAGCTTTAACTTTTTCAAGTTTTTTCTTTGCTGTCCGTTTCAAAGTTCCACTGCACACATCACAGTTTCCACAGTTTTTAACAGTGTATTCTTCATCAAAATAATTAAGAATAGACTTTCTTCTGCAATCATTTGACTCAGCGAGATCATACATTTTATAAAGTGCTTTTAACTGAAAACTTCTCTCTTTAGAGTTTTCCATCTGATCCAGAAAATATTTAATTCTTGAGATGTCTCCTCTTCCATAAAACATAATACACTCTGCCCGCTCACCGTCTCTGCCCGCCCTTCCTATCTCCTGATAATAACCTTCAATATTTTTTGGAAGATCCCCGTGGAGCACATATCTGATATTTGATTTATCAATTCCCATACCAAATGCAATTGTGGCAACTACAACATCAACTTTATCATTATTAAAAAGATCCTGATTTTTCTCACGTTCCTCTTTTATAAGACCTGCATGATAAGGCACACATTTAATATTATGGGCAGTCAATTCCAAAGCTGTTTTTTCAACATCCTTACGAGTTGTCCGATAGATAATCCCTGGTTGATTTTTTCTTACTTCAACCTCATGAATAAGCTGTTTTACTACGCTTTTTTTAGGGCGGGTTTCAATAAAAAGATTGGGTCTGTCAAAGGAATGCCTGCTGATAAAAGGTTCTCTTAAAACAAGCCTGTCAATAATATCATCCTGAACTTTTCGTGTAGCTGTAGCAGTAAACGACGCAACAGGAGCATGAGGAAACATTGATGTAACAGTTGAAATCTCCATATAATCCGGCCTGAAATCATGTCCCCACTGGGATATACAATGGGCTTCATCAATAGCAAAAAGAGCAATTTTTAAACTGCCAAGCAGATTTATAAAACCTGGAGATGAAATTCTCTCAGGAGCAACATATAAAAGAGAAACCTTACCGTTTATAACATCAGAAACAGTCGCACGCTGCTCATCAAAATCAATACTTGAGTTTAAAAAAGCGGCACCAATACCGTTTGCATTTGCTGAATCCACCTGATCCTTCATAAGGGATATTAAAGGGGATATTACAACGGTAACCCCATCGAGCAAAATTGATGGAAGCTGATAACATAAAGATTTTCCGCCACCAGTGGGCATAACAGTAAAGAGATCTCTACCTTTTAATATCTCTCTTACAATATCAGCCTGCCCATCTCTGAACTCATCATATCCAAAATAATTTTTAAGTGCCGAATAGACCTGCCTTCTGGTAAATTTATAACCGCTATTCATTTTATTTTCATCTTAATCATTTTTAATACTTAGCAGTTCAAAATAAGAAAAAAGATCATTTTTAATATTTACAACTTCTTTCTCTTCATAGGGTTTACTCTTTGATACTCCCCATACAACACCCGGCCAGGCATAATCATCCTTATATCTTCCAACTATATGAATATGCATCTGTGATACAATATTACCAATTGCGGCAATGTTAAGTTTATCACAGGTAAATTTTTCCATAATAAACCTTGAAAAATCATCTTGAAGTGCAAGGAGATTTTTACGAAGTTCAGCATCTAGAAGATAGAGCTCCTTCACATCAGTTTCCGGAACCAGAATAAACCATGGAAGGAGAGAATTATTAAACAGAAGAATCTGAATTCTTCCTATACGTTTAATAAAAATACAATCTGAAACAAGCCGTTCATCAAGTAAAAAGTGTGAAGGTTCAGTCATAATAAAATTCAATCTCCCAATAAAAATTCAAATATTCGTTTTTCCCGCTTAAATGGTTCAATAGCAGACAAACCAAGATTATCAACAGCAATGTCTATCAATTTTTCATCTTCGATTTGTGAAGACAATTCCCCCTTAAAATTATGTTTTAAATAATAGCGTCCTGCATCAACAATAGCATCAAGAGGTATTAACCCGATAAGCTCTGAGCCATTAACATCAAACCCTTTTGCCCTCGCCTCTTTTTTTACAGCCTCATAGACATGGTGAAGCCCGGTTACCCTGTAATCAGTCAGATTCATTGTAACCTGAGCACAATTATAAGAGTCCATGTACCAGCCGTCAGCCATCAGTTCTTTAAACATTCCAGGAGTCTTGTTTTTCTTAAAACCGCTTGTTCTTATTTTTCGAGCAATCTGTTTAGCATCATTAATACTATCAGTTTTAAGCTGAATATTATATGCGACCATAAAAAATCTTGCCCCGACCTGAATTGTTCCACTCTTTGCAACAACGTCATTAAAAACATCAGGGCCATAATCCGGGGCCCACAGTTCACTGTTTAATTTATTTTGAAGAGCCTCATAGCCTCCACGCCTTAAAAAAGAGAGCTTCCGCCGTTGTTTAATATTTGCTGCATTGCCATATAAATATGATGGAATGCCAAGCTTGTCCCCTGCCATTTGTGCAAATCTGTGAGCAATTTTTACACACTCATCCATGGTAACATTATTTACAGGAATAAAGGGACAGACATCAACAGCTCCATTTCTTACATGGACACCATTTTGTTCTCGCATATCAATGAGACTGGTGGATATCCTGGTAAGATTAAAAGCACCTTCCAAAACAGAATCTGGAGAGCCGGTAAAAGTAAACACAGTTCTATTTGCATCTTTATTTGAATCAACATAAAGGAGTTTAACACCGGGTGTGTTTTTAACAGCATCAGCAACACTGTTTATTATAGCTGAATCCCTGCCTTCGCTTATATTTGGCACGCACTCAACTAATCTGTCACTACTCTCCAGAATCATCTTATTTTTCATTCTGTTTTTTTTGTAACAAATCCAGTTTTTTCTGAACTGTTTTAGAGATTGTAACAATATATATAAAATAGGCAGACAGGAGACATAAAATCACAGAATAGGAGGCAATCATTAAATACTTACCGCTTACACTCTCAAGTCTGGACGGATCTATTTTTACATAGACATCCTCAGCATTGACAATTCCTGAAAATAAAAAAAACAGAGTAACTAAATTATGAAAGAGTAATTTTTTAATCATTAATTATGCCCCTCATCATTTGTGCCATTTAAAAGTAAATTCTGTTTTTTAAGTTTTAATGCTCTTATTCGTTTTTCCATAAGATAAGTCTGGTGAACCAGAATAATAAAAACAGCTGTAAAGGCCGCCATTGAAACAACAAATGTAATCAGCATAGAGTGTTCAAGTCCACCTTTTTTTAAAAGGTGAGGATGCTGTCCACGCCACTTTAATACAGAAATATGAATAATCGGAATAATGGCAAGACCGATAACAGCAAGTACTGCAGAAAACTTTTTAATAGCCTCCTCCTTTTCACCTGCACGCAAAATAAGATATGAAGCAATTATCAAAGTTAAAAGAAGTGCTGATGTCAATCGTGGATCCCACACCCAATAGGAGCCCCATGCTTTTCGCCCCCATAATGGCCCGGTTATCATTACTAATACTGCAAAAACAAAGGCAACTCTTGCACTGCTCTTTGCCATAATATCAAATTTTTCTTTTTTTTGAGTAATGTATAAAACAGATGAAACAGTACAGAGAATCCAGCCAAGATACATTGAATAAGCCGATGGTACGTGAAAATAAAAAATTTTCTGAACAATCCCCATCTGTTTTTCAACAGGAGCGTAGTAAAAAATCATATAGAGTGATACTGCCAGTACTGATAAAAAAAGTGCTATTTCAAAAAGTAGAAGATTCCTTTTCATACTGATTTAATAGTACAAGGCACTTTTTTTTACAACACCATATAATTAGTTTATCAAAGTAGAAATGCTTAAAGTCTATTCATCATAAAAAATAGGTTCTCTTGTTTTAATGAAGTGCTCTATTGCTTTTTGTGCATCAGGGTCAATTTTATCAAACTGAATACCCATTCCAGGCCATAAATCAGGATCGGTAGGATTATGCTCTCTTACCCATCTGACAACGCCCTCTGCTTTTATCTGCTCTTTTAATCCAGGCAGAGAAAAAGAAAGTGTAATATGATGACCTAAGGGAACAGTGTCCCATGTTACAACAAAAATACCTCCGGCGCTTATATCCGCTGTAAATCCCATATAAAAATTTGATTCACTCTGGAAATTAAGTTCAGTTGTAACTTCCTGACGTTTAGCATATCGTCTTTCCGCCCATCCGGCTTCAGGTGCCTTTGATCTCTTTTGAGGCAGAGATGGCGGAGTTAGAGAATGATGTTCTTCAACTTTATTTTTTAGTGATGAATCTGTCACAGAATACTCCTTGGAAATATTGTTAATGACTCCTGTTGCTTCGTATTATTTTTTTAGCAGCCATATATGTTTTATCGTCACAACTAAAAACAAGTTAATAGTAAAATATAAAAAAATAACAAAAAAAATCACGTTACACACACGTTACATAAATACTGAATTTATATTCAAATTTAAAGAAGCATATAATTATAATTAATATTTAATAAAAATATCTTGGCTACAATAAATCACATGGTAATATGCCAGCGGTTACTTGATATTAATAATATAGAAACAACATTTTACGGAGGTCTTTAGAGATGAATGGAAAGATTTTTTTAATTATATCAGTTATAACTGCTGCTTCTTTTGGATGCGCAACTTCAAAAAATGCATCAACAGCACCGGGACAGGTTGAACCACAATCCTTTGAGGAGCCCGATCTTGATGAAACTGAAGGCATTGGCGGTTATGAAGAGGTTGTACTTACTGCTGAAGACGAAAAACTAGAAATTCCCGGACAGGGACTTGGAAAAGTTCCTCCAGTAAAGAAGAAATCCAAAAAATCCAACATTAAAGACCCTTCATACTGGCCCTACGGCCCCGGCATTGCAGATCTTTTAGAAGATCTTAAGTGGGGTATGAGCGTTAAAAAAGTTTTTTCAATATTTGAAAAGAAAATCCAGGCATCATACCAGGAACAGATAAATGCCCAATCAGGAGATCTTTTAGCTGAAGATCGCATTAGAACTGAAATGACTAAAGAGCTGAACAAAGTAAAAAACAGCTATGTAAGATTTGATGGCCAGACAACAGGTTACGAATCCCATATGGTGGATGTTGAATTTACACACAACAATAATGAATCAATGCTTGTTTGGGATGCTGGTCAGTATGTTGAATATCTGTTTTTTATAAATGACCGATTCTGGAAAAGAGTTCGCCTTTTTAGAATTGACAAACTCGGAGGTATTTCACTTTCAGATTTTGAAGGAAGTATGGAAACAGTAATTGGAACTGCAGGACAGGAAATAGTTAATGATGAAGGTGAACTTGAAAAAATTGTCTGGAGAGATGATGATACCTTTGTTGCTCTTCTTGACGGTTCAAAATTCTTCGGAGTCTATGGTTTACGCTTGTCATCAGCAATAACAGAAACAAATATTGCCAAATTACGCACAAATGCGGACAAAATGGACACAACAAAAGTATCAAAAGATGTATCAAGCACAATCAATAGTGCCATAAACAGTGTTGATATGGATGATCATCAGGAATCTGTTATTGATCAATACACAGGACAGACACACACTGATGGACGATTTGGTTCAGATACTAAAAAATCAGGAAATTCTCCAGAGTCAAAACCGGCAGCCAAACCTGAAGAAAAAAAAGAGATTTCCAACGACGATTTAAATGACCTTTTCTAGTCACTTTTTATCTACTTTATAATTTTCGCAAATTACGTGCTCTTTTAATAATAATATATTATTCTATTATTCATTAAATTATCAGTTTATTTACTGAAAATATTTTCACTTTATGCAGCAAGCTACAGGAGCAATCAGATGAGACGATTCCGAATTATTTATCAAAGTTCAAATCTGGAAGCTCAAAATGGAACATTTGATATTGGAAGAAGTATTGATTGTAATCTTGTACTGGATGATCCAAGTGTATCAAGAGTACACGCAACAATAATTAAAGATGATGACTCTATAATACTTAAAGATCTTAAAAGCAGAAATGGCTGCAAAGTAAACGGAAATACAATAAATGGACAGATTGATTTAAAAGACGGTGATATTATTACAATTGGACATCAGGACATTAAAATCAGCGAAATAAAACAATCTACAACAATATCAGCATCTGTAAAAAATACAATGGGGCTTATTGCCTGCAAGTTTTGCGGAAACTGGATGTCAATGGGAGATGAGTATTGCCCCTCCTGCAAAAAATCAATCTCTGATTCGCCTAATGAACCTTCAAAATCAACCCAATACCCAGCAGCTGCACCCCGTGACAATACAAAAGATACACAACTTCCTGTTATACAATCAAGTCAGATGATTGCCGGTCTTGCCAGAAAAGCCCTAAGCAAGAATAAACCTTCTGAAGCTGCCAAGCTGACCAAAACACTTATGGAAACAGCTATTAAAAAAGTTCAGTCAAATACAATAGCTGAAACAGATTTAAATGAAATAGTCGCTCTGACAATTGAAATTTCAGTACAGAATCTCGACACTTCATTAATTAGTGAGCTGTTTGATTTTTTCACAAGAATTCAAAAAATTATCCCTCGGGAATCTGTTGAACTGCTCTATAAATCCATACGTAAAACAGGCTACAGAAGCTGTCCTAAAATGCACAGATACCTCACCGTTCTTGGAGAACTTTCAAGAAAATTTACCCCTGGTGAAAAATTTGTGCACAGACGCATAGAAGGACTTCTGGGACTTACAAGCTAATTATTATTTATAAAAGAGAGGATTGATTATTCGGCAGCAGGCTCTTCAGCAACGGCATTGGCACCTGTTTTATCGTTCTCAATGTAATCATCAAGCATTTCCTGAGGATCAACACCTAAAGCAAGAAATGATACAGGCTCTCTTGAACAGTTGTCATCAAGGGGATTAAACATGTTCTGTTGCTCCTCTTCCATAACTTTTAGTAGTTTAGAAAGAGCTGCAAGTCTGGCCTGATATTCAATAAAATGAGACTGTGTAGCATTTTGAAGAATTGTCTTTTTAGAAGTAGGTCCAAGAACAACTGCATATTTTTCCGGTTCTGCAGCCAGTTTATCATCTGCTTCGGCAGGATTATAAATTTCACGAGTAGCTTCTGCATAAGAACCAGGACTGCTCTGAATATGAACAGAATTACCCTCAGATGCTCCTAAAACAACGATGTCTGCTAAAAACTGTCCCCCGGCTTTTTCATCACGGCTAAAAATAACACCATAATTTGTAGTTAAAAGCTTGGTAAATTCTTCACCGGCTGCAGTAAGAACCTTCTCATCATTAATTGTCTTGCTTTTATGCTCTGCAACCTGATTTGCAAGTTTATCCCAGTTGGTAAAAAGATTACCCATCATCTGTACAACCAGGGGATTTAGAGTTTTATAATTTCTATCAGTAAAGATTCTTGCATTAAAAGGATTACCTTTAAGTTTCTCTCCAAGAAAAGCTATATGATCTTTATTGTATTTTCTCTGATTGGCATCTGCTAAAGCAGTATTTACCATGCCCTGTATTTCACCATGGAGTGACCGCAATTTTTTCATTTCATACTGAATAATCCATGCATCCCCAAGTACTTTATTTAACAGAGCTCTCTGGTTTACTGCCAAACCTGCTGCATATCCAACTCCCATAAAAAGGAACCCGATAACTGCGGCAACAATAATATACATCTTTTTATTAGAGCCAACACTTACACCAGGCTCAACAGCATTTGCAAGGTGAGCAAACTCATCAACTTCCTGGGCAAATGATGCCGCAGGTGCATTTTCAGCTGCAAAAGGATCTCTCGCAAGGGAGGCAAGTCTCTCCTGCTCCTGCTGTTTTTTAATAAAATCAGGCACTGGAGCACCTGCTCCTCCAACAGGAAGTCCGCCACCCATTGGTTTTGCTCCCATTCCTGGAAGTCCGCCACCTGCGGGTTTAGCCCCCATTCCTGGAAGTCCGCCGCCCGTTGGTTTTGCTCCCAATCCGGGAAGTCCGCCACCCATTGGTTTTGCTCCCAATCCGGGAAGTCCGCCACCCATTGGTTTTGCTCCCAATCCGGGAAGACCGCCACCTGCCGGTTTTGCTCCTATTCCTGGAAGTCCGCCACCTGCCGGTTTATCTTGTTTTGATTTATCCTGATCTGCACTGGAATCAGTAGCTTCTGCCTGTTCTGTTTTTTCCTGTTCGTCGCTCAACTTATACCTCCAAATATCTATCTCAAAAGACAAAATTCGCTGGGAGAGATTACTTATATTCCTGCATATTTGTCAAGAGAAGAGGATAGTGATTTTTGCAATATTTTTGTTTATCGTTCGTAATTATTGTAAAAAAACAGGTATGTTAATAAAAAAGGAAAAAAACTGCATATTTCAAACTAATGAAAAGAAGCCCGGTCAACTAATAAAAACATCTTTAATTTTCACTATTTTTATACTCTCATTTTTAAATATATCCTGCACAAGATCTATTCAGGCCGAATTTGCCTATAACGGTTCTTTTTTTAGAACCCAGTGGAATAATAAAGGCCTGTTTTCTTCAAAGCCGGATTTAAATGAAAATTATAGCAGCATGAGCAAAATATCAATAAGAGATGAGATGAAAAATGAGGCTGAAAAAACTTTAAACCAGCACAACAGAGTTGAAGATTTAGGATTTAAAGATATTAAAGAAAATCTAAAAAAATTAAATATCGCCCAGTGTAAAAAGTGGAACTCTCTTTATGAATTAGTTGAGTTTGCAAAATCAAAAAGCGCATTTTATGAAAAAAACCATCCGAAAACCGGTGACCTTGTTTTTTTTCATAACCAGTCAGACTCCAACAATAACGGTAAAAATGATGACTGGTTTACAGGGGCAGGAGTTGTTATATCAATTAAAAGAGGACACATTACTGTAGTGTCAAGAACAATGAACTATCCCAAACAGATGATAATAACTCCTGATGGCCCAATGGTTCATACATACCAAAATACAACAATAAACAGTTTTGCCAAAATACCAGGCAGATACGACCCGAAAGATTCAAAATATCTTTCAGGACAGTTATATGCCGGGTTTATTGATATTGAAAAATTAGCCATTGCATGCGATAAGCAAAAATAACTGATTTAACATATTGTTAATCAAAACTTTATATTTTTTCTTAACAACAGATATATTATGAGTAAACAGCGATTGGATATTCTGGTTTTTGAAAGCGGCCTTGCAGATTCCAGGCAAAAGGCACAATCCCTTATAATGGCAGGCAAAATACTTGTAAATGAAACACCTGTTACAAAAGCCGGAACAAAAGTGGACAGCACTCTTGAAATCAGAATCAGAGGAGAAGCAAACCCTTTTGTATCAAGAGGCGGCCTTAAATTAAATGGTGCCCTTGATGATTTAAAAGCCAATGTAGAAAATAAAATCATAATAGATGTGGGAGCATCAACAGGCGGGTTTACAGACTGCTGTCTCCAGCGAGGGGCAAAATATGTCTATGCTGTTGATGTGGGCACAAACCAGCTTGCATGGAAACTAAGAAACGACAACAGGGTAAAATCAATTGAACAGACAAACGCAAAAGAGATAATGCCACACATGTTCGATCCACTCCCGGAGGTTGCAGTCATAGATGTCTCCTTTATCTCAATAACAAAAATTTTTGATGCCGTATCAGAATGCCTCACAGAAAATGCAGAAATTTTTGCAATGGTAAAACCCCAGTTTGAAGCTGGAAGAGAAAATGTAGGAAAAGGCGGCGTAGTAAAAGACGACGCCGTAAGACTAATGGCAGCCCAAAAAGTAATCGATTACGCCACAAACAAAGGCTTTACCCTGATAAACACCACAGAATCAAAAGTCCCAGGTCCCAAAGGCAACAGAGAAATCTTCATCCACCTAAAAAGATAAAAAGGTTTATTTTTAAAGGTTGATTTTTTTTAGTCTTCTCTGGAGGGCGAAGCGGCTTATTCCCAGGGCTTTTGCTGCCATGGTTTTTGTGCCTCCTGATGTGGAGAGGGCTTCTTCTATTAAAATGTTTTCCTCGTCTTCCAATATCTTTTTCTGTTCTTCAAGGGCATTCCAGCGCTCGTCGAGGCTTCTAGTGTCTACACCTTTTTGTGACCATAAATCAATTACACCTGTTGTGCTGCTCTCTCTATTCTGAGTTATTCCTTTAAAAAGATCCGGGCCTAAAATATCTCCTGATGACAGAATTACCGCCTGTTCAATAAGATTTCTCAGTTGACGAACATTGCCTGGAAAACTGTAGGACATAAGAATTTTTTCTGACTCCTGATCAATAATTTTTGCCCTTTTAGAAAGCTGCTTTGCAAAGGTAAACATAAAATGCCTTGCCAGAATGAGAATGTCATTGCCCCTGTTTGCCAAAGGGGGAATATCAATTTTAAAACCATTTATTCTATACATGAGGTCTTCTCTAAAATTTCCATTACTGACCTCTTTTGTCAAATCACGATTAGTTGCGGTTATAAGTCTCACATCAACTGGTATTTCACGAACGCCACCAACTCTTGTTATAACTTTCTCCTCCATTGCACGGAGCAGTTTTGCCTGCAGCCTTAAATCCAGTTCTCCTATTTCATCTAAAAAAAGTGAACTGCCTGAGGCTGTTTCAAATAGACCTGTCTTAGTTTTATCCGCACCTGAAAATGCCCCCTTTTCATGTCCAAAGAAAACACTCTCCATAAGATTCTCTGGCACGGCAGCACAGTTTACAGCTATTAAAGGTTTATTTCTCCTAATAGATAATCTGTGGACAGCTCTTGCCACAAGCTCTTTTCCTGTTCCTGTATCACCAACAATCAGCACTGTTGATGATGGAGAAATAGCAACCTCTTCTATGCGCTTTTTAACACTTTGCATAGTTGGTGACTCTCCTACAATTTCGCCAAAATCCCTGTCACGCATATTTAAGTATTCAATCTGACGTCTAAGATTTGCCGCTTCCATAGCCCTGTGAAGCCGAAGTTTTATCTCATCCTGATCAGATGTCTTCTGAATTATATCAAATGCACCGGCCCTCATTGCCTCAACACTGTTTTCAACAGTAGCCTGACCGCTCACAACAATTATAACTGTTCCCGGCTCCTTTGCAGATATTCTTCTAACAACTTCTATGCCATCAATACCCGGAAGACCAATGTCACACAACACAAGTGCAGGAGAGATCTCTTTTGCCATCTCCAGTCCCTCTTCACCTGTTCGTGCAATTGCCGGCTCAAAACCCTCATTTGTTGTAATTCTTTCTAAAATTCTTGCGTAGGTACGGTCATCTTCAATTATAAGTGTTCTTATACTCATAATGTATTCACTCTTTTACAACAGGTAGATCAAAAATAAATTTTCCCCCGCCATCAATTATATTTTCGGCAAAAACCGTACCATCATAAGAAGAAATTATATTTCTAACAACAGACAGTCCAAGTCCTGTTCCTCCTTTTTGATCCTTTGTAGTAAAGTAGGGTTCAAAAATTTTATCCAGTTTATCTAATGGAATATGGGGACCATTATTTTCAATAGTACATACAACTCTGTCCATAGCTGTAATTTCATTAACCTTTACCCATATAATTCGTTCACCTTGGGTCAATGATAAAATTGCATCAACAGAGTTACCAATAATGTTAATAACAACCTGTTCTATTCGGGTTTTATTAACTCTGACAGATACGCTCTTTTCAGGAAGATCAAGGTTAACATCAACATTTTTTGTCTTTCCTGATATTTTTAGCATTACAAGTGTTCGGGTAAATACATCTCTCAAATCAACCACACCTTCATACTCGGGTCCGGGCCTTGCCATTGTCAGCAATTGTGAAGAATGAAGCTTTAAATGTTTTGCTACAGTTTCAAGATTTTCCAAATCCTCTTCATCGGGGGGAATACCTTTTTTAGCATTCTCTTTTATAAACATCAGAGCCCCGCTGAATACACCATAAACATTTTGAAGTTCATGCCCCACCCCTCCAGCAAGAGTGCCGAGGGTGGCAAGTCTGTCAGCATGTATTAGCTGACTTCTTGCACTTTCAAGCTCTATTTCAAGATTCTCTTTCTGCCTGTCTTTAAGATCGTGATAATCCTTTACCCTCAGAAGGTTTTTCACCCTTGCTAAAAGCTCAACAGGATCTACCGGTTTTGTAAGGAAATCATCACCACCTGAATCTATCCCTTTAACCCGTGAATCTCTATCCTCAAGAGCTGTTACAAAAATGACGGGAAGTGTTAATGCTCCAATATCCCGGCGTATGGATTCACAAACCTGAAACCCGTTCATGCCGGGCATCACTACATCAAGCAGAATAAGATCAACACTCTCTTTTTTTATAAATGAAATTGCATCCTCTCCTCTTTCAGATTCAAACACCTCATACCCCGCTTCTTCAAGAAGAATTGTCAGAGGAATTCTATTAAGCTCTTCATCATCGATAATGAGAATTTTTTTAGGATATTTTTTATCACTATGTGTCATACCATTCATTTAATTTGGTGCTAATGGAGACATTGGTATGATTGAACCGTCCTGATACCTTTTTTTAATTTTTAGAATATTTTCTTCAGCTGCAAAAAAAGCATCAACAACATTGGGGTCAAAATGTTTACCCTTTCCTTCTTTAATTATTGCAAAGGATTTTTCAATTGAAAAAGGCTCCTTATAAGGTCTCTTGGTGGTAAGTGCATCAAAAACATCTGCAATAGCTGTGATCCTTCCAGATATTGGAATATCCTCCCCTTTCAATCCTCGAGGGTACCCGCTCCCATCCCACTTCTCATGATGAGTCAATGCTACAACTTCAGCTAATTGAATAATTTCAGAGTCTGAACCCATAAGAATATTTGAACCCATCTCGCTATGACGCTGCATAAATTCCCACTCCTCTTTATCGAGTTTGCCAGGTTTTAAAAGTATTCTGTCTGGAATTCCAATTTTTCCAATGTCGTGCATTGGTGCGGCCCATAAAAGATTTTCAATAAAAGTTTTATCATGGCCAAGCTGAGTTGCAACCGCAGCTGCATAATTACTCATTCTTATAACATGTACGCCCGTGTCATCATCTTTATAATCAGCGGCTCTTGAAAGTCTTAAAATTGTATCAATTGATGCGGCTTTAAGCTTATTGAAAGCAGAATTTAATTCAGAAGTCCTTGC
This sequence comes from Deltaproteobacteria bacterium, assembly GCA_016937935.1. GTDB lineage: Bacteria > Myxococcota_A > Polyangia > JAAYKL01 > JAAYKL01 > JAFGVO01. The sequence continues at coordinate 14,675 of JAFGVO010000341.1, forward strand.
TGCAACAACTTCTTCAAGGTGCTTATTCTGATAATACAGTGCCAAATGAGTTTTAACCCTTGCAGATACAAGCTGAGGATTTACCGGCTTGGTAATATAATCAACTGCACCGACTGCAAAACCCTGAGTCTCGTCACTCATCTCCCCTTTTGCTGTTACAAAAACAACTGGAATTCCTTTTGTGTCAGGATTTTCTTTAAGACGCTTACATACATCAATACCATCCATACCAGGCATCATAATATCTAAAAGAATTATATGAGGCGCATCATCAGATGAAGCTATCTCAAGTGCTTTTTTTCCGTTCAGTGCCACCTTGACTCTGTAATTTGAACTTAATATTCCGGCCAGAACATCAATATTTTCTGGCGCATCATCAACAACAAGAACAACTTGCCGTTCAGGTTTATAGGTCATTTTAAATCTCCTTGCATTATTAAATCCTCTGCTTAATTATTTGAAGCGTATTTAACGCCTTGTCAAATTCGTAACTGTTAATTTCTGTATAAAAGTTGTTAAAGACAGGCTCTATTTCATCCAAAGGGATTCTGGAAAAAAGCTGATTTATTTTTTTTACGGCCAAGGAGTCATTTTCAACTAAAAGAGATTCAATTTCATCAATATGAACAAGCAGTTTATCCAACTCAATATTTATATCATGAATAGTCTGCTCAGATAATTGAACACTTCTTTGAAATTCTGTAATTTTAGTTTGTATAACTTTACATGTATCATTGAGAACCAGGCGTAAAGGTGTAAAATTGTAATTTAAACCATCATCAGTTTTTAAAGATTGCTCAGCCTGTGCAGCAAGCTCGCTAACCTTTACCGCTCCCACATTTCCCGAAACACCTTTTAATGTATGGACATGTTCAATTGCCTCTTTAAGATCACCTGCTGCAAGTGAAAACACAATTTCATCTACTGCATCAGCCTGTCTTAAAACATATTTTTCAAGAAGCTTAAAAAATGCTTCTTCATTTCCGCCAATTCGTTCAACACCTTTTTGAATGTCCAAAAGACCTGATAAGTCAGAGATATAAGATTTGATTTTTTTGGGAGCAGCAGCAATAATAGTCTCCCTCGATCGCAGATTGAGATCTGAGGTTGACCTTGTTTCTCGAAAATTAAACCCTCTTCCATCCTGTTTTATGCATCTAAGGAGTACTTCAAATAGATTTAAAGGTTCAATTGGCTTTGCAACATGCTCATTCATGCCACATTCAACAGCTCTCTCTTTATCCTCAACAGATACGTTGGCGGTCATTGCTATTATTGGAAGATCTGCAAATCGACTATCACTACGAATAATACGTGTAGCTTCATAACCATCCATAACAGGCATATGAATATCCATAAGAACAGCATCATACTCATCTGGTTTTTTTAATACTGCTTCAACAGCTTGAGAACCATCACTCACAACATCCACAATAAAATCCTGGCTTTGTAATAACTCTTTTGCAACCTGTTGATTTATCTCATTATCCTCGGCTAATAAAAGTCTGGCACCTCTAACGCTCAACATCTCTTCATTAAGAAGTTCTTCGGGAATCACTGAAACTCTTTTTAAATTATCACCATCTTTAAAAAGTACATTCATTATTGAGTTTAATAACACCGAAGGAGTAACGGGTTTGGTAATGTAGCCATCAGCCCCAAAGAGCATTGCATTTTCAGCTATCTCATCCTGCTCCATATACGCACTCATAACAATTACTTTTGGTATTTTACTGATACTCTGATCATTGTCTTTTAATGCCTTTGTTACCTCTCCTCCGTTCATACCGGGCATAGTCCAGTCGATAAAAACAAGATCGTAACTGCTTGCAGAAGTAAGATCTGAATTCTTAATTTCGGCTATTGCCTCTTCTCCAGACTGGGCCTGATTTACAACAGAACCATAGCGTGCCAGGAGACGGCTGATAGCGCGTCTCACCATTTTATTATCATCAACAACAAGAATTTTGAGATTTTCAAGATTTCCAGGCTGAATTATTGAAATTCTTTCATCATTATCAACCAGGTCAAAGCGAAGGACAAATTCAAAGGAACTACCTTCTCCAAACTTGCTTGTAACAGAAATTTCACCTCCCATTATTTCAACAAGGCCTTTACTGATATTCAATCCAAGTCCGGTGCCACCATATTTTCTGGTTGTAGAATCATCTGCCTGCGAAAAAGCTTTAAATAACTTCTTTTTCTGTTCATTGGTAATACCTATACCTGTATCACTAACAACAAACTTCAAAGTTGCCCCATTATCGTCTTCATTTATTTTCTTTACATATATTCTTACATGTCCATGTTGAGTAAATTTAACAGCATTGGATACAAGATTAAAAAGAATCTGTGACAACCTTAGAGAATCTCCAAGTATTCTATTTGGAACGTCCTGCTCAATTTCAAAAAAAAGCTCCAGAGATTTACTCCTGGCTTTTGAAGAAATCATATTAATAGTCTTGGCCATTACATCATGAAGCAAAAACTCTCTACGCTCTAAAACTATACGACCAGCCTCAATTTTTGAAGCATCAAGAATTGCATTTAAAAGTTCAAGGAGAGTATTGGCTGATTTGGCAATTTTATTAACATAGTCACTCTGCTTAATATCAAGTCCTGTTTTGCCAAGAAGATGATTTAAACCAATTATGGCATTCATGGGAGTTCTAATCTCATGGCTTAGATTAGCAATAAATGCACCTTTAGCAGCATTGGCATCCTCAGCCTCTTTTTTTGCAATTGTTAATGCATGCTCAGCCTCTTTCTTTTTAAGAACCCACCGCATACCATC
>JAFGVO010000342.1 GCA_016937935.1 Deltaproteobacteria bacterium
TCGAAACCGCTTTTAATTTAGATTCCTGATTAAAATAGATTAATACATTTCTGCAAAAAATAATGTCAAATTTTCCGATAACATAGATTGAGTCATCATTAAGAATATTCATTGTTGAGAAATTACACATACTTCTAATTTTTTCATTAATTTTCCAGCTGTTTCTATGGCTTACAAAGTGTCGTCTTCTCAACTGTTCAGACGTATTTCTAAAAGATGATTCCCCGTATATACCTTTTCTGGCATTGGCAATCATCAACGAATTTATATCCGTTCCTAAAACCCGCACATCAATATCATTAAACAAACCACTATCATTTATCAGCATCGCAATTGTGTATACTTCTTCACCTGAGGAACATCCTGCAGACCAGATTGTAATCTGCTGCTGTTTGTTTATTCTTTTTTTTAACTGTGGCAGAAACTCACTTGAAAAACTCTCCAGCTGAGTCTCCTCTCTAAAAAAATATGTCTCATTATTGGTTAGATACTCTATGGCAACTTTTAGTTCAGCTCTTGAATTCTCTGTCAGGAAGGCGACGTATTCATCAAAACTTCCCAAATTAAGTTCTATAACTCTTTTAGCAAGACGACTTTCAATAAGGTGCATATCTTTTGAAGAAAAAAGAATACCAAAACTCTTTTGAATATGATTGCAAATTATTAAAAAGGCCTCTTTGTTTAAAATTAATTCTGATGAATTATAAAAATCTGTGGTCAAAAAATACCTCTAGTCATCCTGTTTTAATGCACCAAGGGCATCTGCCACAATCTGTAAATCAAGCTCAAAGATCAAACCTGTCTCACTTCCATACACCTTTTTTGACCATGGATGTCCAGATGATTGGCCAATGGAACTCAACTCTCTCTCATCTTTTATATTAACCTCAGAGACTCCCATGACAGTGTCAACTTCAAGAGCGGTAATCTCATTGTTATCCATTTTAATAATAATCCACTTTTTTCGGACTTTAGAATTTGGCTCTGCACCAAAGAGTATTCTCATATCAATAACAGTAATTGCTGCATTTCTATGATCTGCGACCCCTCTTACACCTTTTGAAGCTGCCGGCATTGCAATAACTTTAAGAGGATTTAAAATCTCTTTAACATTCATTATGTCAATTGCGCACAGAATGTCCCCTATCATAAAGAGAACAACTTTTTTTATGCCGTTTGACGTCATGAAAGAATTCGAATAATCTAATGAATCGCTAAACCTCATCGCACAGCCTCATTCATAATATCATCAAGATCAATGACTGTTATCTGACATTTATCATCTGTTCTTATTATTCCAATAATTTTATCAGTTACAGGAGTCTCTTCAAGTGCCGGATTCTCTTCAAACATTTCAAATGAGACCTTTCTAACAAAGGTCACACTGTCAACCATTAATCCAAATTGCTCATCACCTGTATTAAAAAGCAGAATTCTGGTACTTTTTTTAATTGTTGCAGGCTCAAGACCAATCAGCTGACGAAAATCAACAACAGTAACAATTTCTCCTCTAACAGAAATAACTCCCATAAAATATGATCTTGTCCTTGGAACCGGAGTAATAGGCGGCACAATTATAATCTGACTTATAAGATTCAGGTCAACACCAAACTCCTCCTTGCCCAGAGTAAAACACAAAAAATCAAGGGTATCTGTATTTGATAACCGCTGCTCATGCATTTCATCAGAATTTAAAATCATGTCCTCAATCATTTAAACACCTAAAAACTTTGTAAAATCTGTTTATTGTCATCCCGAGATGCAAAAAATTCCTCAATAACTGCAACTGTATCAATAACAAGAGCCAGTTTTTTATCCCCAATATCTGTAACCCCGGCAAAACATCCGGAGTTCTTCATGCTTGTGCCAAGAGGCTTGATAATGATATCCTGCTGCCCGTCTATGGAATCAACAACCAGTCCAAGGCGCCTGTTGCCAAGTGAAGCAATAACAACTTTGGAATTAGGGGGTATTGGTCCAGGTCTGTAAATATTAAAATAGTAATCAAGACGGCACAACGGCAATGTCTGCCCTCTAAGTGTCATTGTATCAGTATTCATTACACTGTTAATATCTACTTCATTTAAAACAATTGCTTCAGCAACAGTATTAAGAGCTATTGTATATGTCTCTGAGTCGACAGTAACCATTAAGGCCGGCATGATTGCCAGAGTAACAGGCATTGTAATTGTAAATTTAGTCCCTATGCCTATCTCTGATGCTACATCAACTATTCCTCCCATGCTTGAAATGTTTGTTTTAACAACATCCATTCCCACACCTCTGCCGGACAGCTCAGTAGTCTCTTTTGCAGTAGTTATTCCTGGAAGAAATATGAGCCCTATTCTATCGTCCTGACTCATTAAATCAGCCTGTTCCGGAGTTATTGCGCCGGATCTGATTGCTGACTCGGTAATTTTATCTCCGTCAATTCCGGAGCCGTCATCCTCAATCTCTATGATGACATGATTACCTTTCTGATAGGCCGTTAATGCAACAGTGCCAACTTTAGGCTTGCCCATCAATTCCCGATCAGCCGGATTCTCAATTCCATGATCAATAGCATTTCTTACAATATGCATAAGAGGATCTGATAGTTCCTCTATAATGAGCTTATCAACCTCAGTATCCTGTCCGGAAACAATAAACTGAATCTCCTTGCCAAGATTTCTTGAAACTTTGCGGATAATCCTGGCCAGTCTGTCAAACATCTGTCCCACAGGAACCATCCTGACCTCAAGAATACCTTCCCTTATCTCAATTAATCGCCGCTCAAATCCTCTCAATATTCTATGTAGTTCAATAGACAGCTCCCTATTTCCTGCCAGAGGATCTATTGATTCTTTAACCCTGGTAAGAGAACTTCTGATAATACCCAGCTCACCAACTGAATTCATGAGATTATCAAGCTTGCCAATATCAACTCTAACTGTCTGGCTGACTGATCGTAATGAGAGTGCTCCCACCTGTTCATCTTTTTTTGAACTGAGGGACTGGCTGTCCAGATCTCCTGGCGGCGCTATTGATAGAGGCTGCTGTGTTGCGGAATGCTCCGTTGTATTAGTATCCTGTTCATTGCTGCCACGTTCTTTATGTTGAGAATGAACATCATTTAACTTGTCAGTTTTATCAAGAAGAAGTTCAAGAGTTGCATTATAATCAGCAGCAACATTTTTTATAAGTGAAACATCTTTTTTAAGAGCAACCAGAACCTCAATATCCAGTTTGTCAGGATCACTGCTCTCATCACAGGGCAGATAAGTAATTATTTCACCCGTTGGCTTTAGGGCAGATTTAATTTCCTCTAACTCGGTATCAATTGACATGAGGGAAAACCCGGCTCTGATCTTATAAAGAGGTCTGCCTTTTTTAATATTTGTTACAAGACGGTGCTCTTCAAATTCAGTTAAAACCTCCAATATATCCCTTGATATTAAATCACCAACTTTAAAAGATTCATTATTCTTTTTTTCAGAATTCTCAGTGACAGTATTCTCAACAGGCTCCTGGGATTTTTTTTCTGGTTCTTCATTTGAAGCATTTATACTTATAAGAATATCACCGGTTTCCTGAATTCTCGAAAGAGCATCCATAATAATATCAACACTGCCTAAAAGTCTGTCGAGAGCCTGCTCATCCATCTCCTTTTTACCAAGACGGATTTCATCGAGGAAAGTCTCTTCATTGTGAGCAAAATGGGCGAGATTTTCTGCACCAAATGTTGATGCCAGACCTTTTAAAGTGTGCCAGCATCTGAAAGCTTCATTGATATAATCAGGATCTACCTCATCATCTTCTCTTATTACCCCGTCAATCTCCATTAGAACATTGCTGAGTATCTCAACAAAATCCTGAGATTCTGAAAGAAACTCCTTAATTGCCTTTGATGTAGGGGTTCCCTGTTTTACCATCCTGACAATCCATTGTTAAAGCTGAAGATTTTCAAGATCATCAAGCTCATCTTTCTGCTTTTCAAATTCATCATTTCCAATTTTCTGAACCTCTTTTGCACCAACCTCATCAATTGCCGCTTTGTGTGCAATAACATAAAGGCCACTTAACCCTCCTCCAAGAAGCAATGGAGCCAGCAGTGCGAGAATACCTCTTGCAATAGAGTCTTTAAATCCCTGAATTATTAGAATTACATTTAATACAATCGCTCCCAGACAGAGAATAACAGCTAAAATAAGCAAACTAAGCACGATAACTTCCTTTCAATTTTAAATTCACAAATATCCTACCCTTAATATCAGTATTCAAGAGTAATATCTTAAATGCAAATATACAAATCTATTTTACTTTTTTAATGGTAAAATATCCTTAATTTGTTGAATTTTTTATTAAAATAAATTTAATTATCATGATGAATAATTTAAAAAATATCATTTTGGACATATTATGAACAGTGTTCAAAAAAAATTATTAAACAAAGGTGGGGAGGTTTTTACTATTGCTGCAATTACCTTTATAAAATATGGTTTAAACCATTCTTATAACGCTCTTTCACCTTCAACGGCTCATTCTGTTTCAAAAATATACAATATTATTTCAAATTTAGAAAATATCAGAGATATTGAACTCCCTTTAAAAATTGCTGTAAGTGACATGCTAAGCACAGTTGCACCTTCTTATCTTAAAAATATGTCTAAAAAAGATGTGGAAAATATTGGTAATCAGCTCACTCCCTTATGGCCTCCTGTCAAAACAGGCACACAACTCAAAGGGTTTGATGGAGGAATTGCCGCACTTGCAATTGCATATTGCAGAAACAGTGACACGGTCAAAGATGTTGCCGGCATTCTTAAACAGGATTCATCTGAACTAATTCGAAAAGCGGCTCTGGCACAACTTCTTGTTACCCCTGGTGTTCCCGGGATGACAAAACTTGCCATAAAAAAATATTTTATCAATAAACAGGGTTAAAATGGGAAAAATACTCAAATATCAAAAAAATAATCTCCCTTTTGAAAGATCAGTACCACTTGAATATGTAAATCGTGATATGCAAAACGCTATTGAACTTTCACTTTTCAAAGAGAGCATTATTAAAGAGTCAAAATTATCCCTGATAGATTTGAGCATTTTAATGGCACAAAAAATTATCTCAAAAGAGCTCCATTTATCAAATGAAGAAAAAGAAAAAATTTACAGAAAACAACTTAAAGATCTCAGTTATTTTGCCCCCGGCACTTTTTTTATCAGTTCTTTAATTGAAATTTCAGACGAAACAAAAAAACTTGCAGAAGAACTTAATTTTTCAATTATCGAAGACACCAGTCTTAAAACAGGTGATTGTATTATAGAAGCGGCCGGAATAAAAATTGACGGAACCATTGATACCGCACTATACCATTTAAAAAAAGCCCTTCTGGCTTAACTATACCCAAACAATTTTGAAGGATGGTAATATAAATTGAGAATTATAAGTGGAACAGCAAAAGGCAGGAGACTTGATGTCCCAAAAAACGACACTGTTCGCCCTACAACAGACAGGGTTAGAGAAGCCCTTTTCAGCTCTCTTGGGTCTAAGATACAGGATGCAAAAATACTGGATCTTTTTGCGGGAAGCGGGTCTCTTGGAATTGAAAGTCTTAGCAGAAATGCTTCTCACGTCACTTTTATCGAAAAATCAAAAAATACAGCACTGTTGCTTAAAAAAAATATTACCGGGACAGGATTTGAAAAAGAGAGCAAAGTCATAATCTGTGATGCAATTTCATATTTAAAAAGAGTTACAGAAACAAAGAGTGAAAAATTCGACCTCATTTTTTTAGACCCCCCCTATCGAACAACCCTGCTACAGGATTGCATAAACATGAATAATTTAATTGATATTATTAATATTAACGGAATAATAATTGCCGAACATCCATCAGATACACTTCCCGAAATTAACCAAAACCAGCAAATCCTGAGAACAAAAAAATATGGCAACAGCACTATTACAACAATAGGTTTTATTCAATAATTTCAAGCTACTCACTTTGGGTGGGTAGATTCTGGCAGGTAGATTCTGGCAGGTGGGTAGATTCAGGCAAGTCTCCACCTTTAAATTTACATATTCGCTCAATTAAATGTCCAATATGTAATAGCCCTTTACATTTTTTGTTCGGATCTATATAGAATTTTATAATTAACAGTAATCATTTTCTCTAAACCAGATTCAGGAGGCAAATCATGAGAAAAATTTTCAAAGGTTCCACGCCACGCAAGGCAAGGCAACGCAACTAATCAACATGTGAAATTTAAAATGGGGTGGAGGGTTTTAATTACTGCCCTGCTCTTTTTTACCTCACAATTTATTTCAATAAATTCACAGGCTCAAATCTGTGCTTATGGAATATACTCTCAGGATGAAACAAATATCCGTGACAGGGTAACTGTAAGTCCCGGTATGATTGGTTCAAAAAACAAAATTGAAATTGGTGTAGAGGCAGATATTAAAGGCACTATTATTTCTTCAGGTAATACTATTTTAAGAAACAATTGCATTGTTGAGCAGAGTGTTTATGCAGGGGGAACTGTTACAAAACAAAGCGGTGCTGCAGTATCAGGAGA
>JAFGVO010000343.1 GCA_016937935.1 Deltaproteobacteria bacterium
ATTCGGCTAAGGAACAGCATTACAAACAGACCTAGCACTGCGTATGTTAACTGTCTTTCAAAAAAGAAGGCATCGTTTCCTGATTGTTTTTGACCTAAAACCGCAGAGGCTGAGTAGATCATGAGAAGGCCAAACGTCAATAGAATCAGAATCATTATGAACAGAAGTCTGTCCATGGGTTCTCGTTTTGTTACTGTTTTAACTGCTTCCAATTTTTGCACTCTTTTATGAATTTTATCGCAGTTTTAATGAACCGAGAGCCACAAGTGCAAGCATGATGGATATGATCCAGAAGCGCACAATAATTTTGGGCTCGGGCCAGCCTTTAAGTTCAAAATGGTGATGAATGGGAGCCATCCTGAAAACTCTTTTGCCGATAAGTTTAAATGATAAAACCTGTGTTATAACTGAGACAGCTTCGAGAACAAATATTCCTCCCACTATTACAGATAAAAATTCGTTTTTTGTTAAAACGGCAACCATTCCTATGCTTCCCCCAAGGGAGAGGGAGCCCACATCACCCATAAAAACCTGTGCGGGAAAAGTGTTGTACCATAAAAAACCAACGCCGGCTCCAAATACTGCAGCGCAGAATATTACCAGTTCACTGGCCATTGGAATAGATGGTATTTTAAGATATTCGGCAATGTTAATTCCAAAAAGTACCAGTCCTGACATGTATGCCAGTATTAAAAATGTACTGGCATTTATCATAACAGGACCGATGGCAAGACCATCAAGTCCATCTGTCAGATTTATTGCGTTGGACATTGCTACAACAACAAATGTTGCAAAGATTATGTATAGCCATGGTGGTAGTTCAAGTGTTGCGTAAAATGGAGCATTCATAGCTTCTGCCGGGCTGTTTATAAATGCTACAAAAGGGAGAGCCAGCCTGTTTCGCATTTCAAGCCACTGTGCAGGAAGACCGTTATCCAGAAAAACATAGAGAAAAATAACTCCGGCAATTAAAACCTGAAACAGCAGTTTATATTTACCGGGCATTCCTTTTGAATCTGAATATCTTATTTTAAGATAGTCATCAATAAATCCGATGAGCCCGTAACCCACAGTTATTGCCAGTACAAGCCATACAAACTGGTTGGAGAGGTTTGACCATAGCACTGTTGAAAACACAGTGGCAAAAAGAATAAGTGAGCCACCCATTGTGGGGGTTCCAGATTTAACAAAGTGAGTATCAGGGCCGTCATTTCTTACTGACTGTCCGATATTTCTCCTTCGCATTCTTGCTATAAACCAGGGGTAGAGGGCAAAACATAGAAACATGGATGTCAGCATTGCCGAGATTGCCCTGAAGGGGATGTATCTGAAAACGTTGAGCCATCCGAGAATATCCGTTTGAAGGTGCAGATTATAAAGTAGCTGGTAGAGCATTTGAAAAATCCTTTAAAAAGTTTTTAAAATTCGGGTTACTATTTCATCCATTTTCATCCCCCGTGATCCTTTTATTAGCAATGAATCGCCATTTTTTAAAATTTTAGACAAAAAATTTAATATTTCATCGCTGTTTTGTGCAAGGAAGAGAGAATCTTTATTCATTCCTGCGAAAGAGGCTCCTTTAATCACCTCATCTTTAAAACTGCCTTTGACAATAATAGCCTTAAGATTGAGCATGCCGGCTTTTTTACCAAGTTCAAAATGTGCTTTTTCGCTTTCACTGCCAAGTTCAAGCATATCTCCCAAAACGGCAATTGAAGATTCCGGTTTATCAAGTTCTTTTAAAACATCAAGCGCCGCTCCCATTGATGAAGGGTTGGCGTTATAGGTATCATCAATAAGTGTGAAATTATCTTTGTTAATAATTTTTAATCTGCCTTCAGGAGGAATTACACTTTCGAGACCTGTAATAATTGATTTTGAAGCGATATTAAGGGCATAAGCGCATGCTGAGGCACCAACTGCATCTAATGCATTGTAAATCCCGGGAAGTTGAAGATTGATTGTTAGAGTTTCACCCTTAATGCTGATTTTTAGTGTCTGTCCATCAGTTGTGGGGATTCTTTCAATAAGTCTTACATCTGCATTACTCTTCATACTGAATGTGACTGTTTTTTTATTTTTAATATCAATAGTTTTAATGTGAGGGTCATCAATATTTATAATGGCGACAGAGTCCATTGGCATATTCTCAAAAATTTCGCCCTTTGCTTTTGCAACACCTTCAAGATTTTTAAGATTTTCAAGATGTGCCGGACCTACATTAGTAATCAGTGCAACATGAGGTTTTACAATCCGGGTAAGCGGTCCTATTTCGTTGAAATCAGAACAGCCAAGTTCAAACACTGCATAATCAAAACTGTTATCAAGTTTTAGGGCTGTGAGAGGAACCCCTATGTGATTGTTAAAGTTTTTTTCAGGTGTATGGGTTTTGCCTTCGACTGATAAAATTGAAGCAATCATTGTTCTTGTTGTGGTTTTACCGCTTGAACCTGTCACGGCAACAATTTTTCCATTAAATGACTCTACGTTGAATGTGGCGAGTATAGTTAATGCTTTTAAGGTGTCATCAACAATTATTTGAGGAACAGTGGTGGTTTCAATCTCTTTTGAAACAAGAATGGCTGCTGGATTCTTTTGTAAAACATCAGGGATAAAATCGTGAGCGTCAAAGTTTTCACCTTTTAGTGCAACAAAGAGAGCATCTTTACAATCCAGTCTTGAATCGATAACAATTTTATTTATTTGAGCATCACTCTTGTTTAAGAGTGTTCCATTGCATATATCTGAAATTTGTTTTGGGCTTAATTGAAACTTATCCATAATTTAAACAGGTAACCTTTCATCAGTTAACCTACATATTGAGAGGAGTAAAAGTCAATTTACCGGCCTTATATGTTATATTATCTTTAATAAAATATTAAATTTGACAATTTCAACCTCCCCTGTGTACAAAATATTTGAGCAGTAACAAATATTTCAAAAATATTAGTGAGATA
>JAFGVO010000344.1 GCA_016937935.1 Deltaproteobacteria bacterium
GGGGCTCTTATACCAATTATTACCGGGCTGCCGTGATCAATATTCCATATTCCGTAAGGCGTTAAGAACCGTCCGGCAATTACACCGAAATAGTCCTTGGGTTTCCATGTAAGGTGAATTCTTTCTATAGTTAACCCGTTAAGCCTATATTGTTCAGCTGTATTTGGATTTAAAACCTGAGTATCAGCTCTTTCAAACTCACTTATTCCTGTAAGCTCCATAGTTTTAATTTCACCAACAGGGGAGAATGTAAAACGCAGCTCAGCTAACACAGACAGTGATGGTGTTAGTTCTGATTTGGCATAAAGATTAAGGTTGTTGATTAAAAATGATGCTTTGTCATAGAGCATTCCTTCAAAAAAACCATTATCTCTTGCTTTAACCTTGTTAAAAGTGAGATCAAAGAAACCGAACATATTAAAAGAGGGTGTGAATCCCGGTGATATGTGGCTTAACTCTTCTTCATTCTGTTTTTCTTCAAGTTCGTCAATTCTTTTGTTGAGGATAATATTCTGTTCATCCAGCAATTTTTTCTGTTCATCAAGAGCTTTTTTTAGCTGGAGAAGGTCATCTGCTTTTTTGCCATAAGTTTTAGACGCTTCAAGTGCATTGTCTGCTGAATTATTATCATTGTCGGAAACTGAATTTTCAGAATCCGTATCAGTAACTTTTTGGGATTCAATTGTCTGTGCAGATAAACTCTCAGACGAAAGAATAATAATAAAAGCAACAACAATTTTAAAAAAGTATCTCATATGTATTAAAATTTTTCATTTTGCCTCAAAATTTGTTATTTGCAGATTCCAATAGTTTTCATTAAATTATAATCGTCATTATTTAGGCAGTCCGATTCACCGCTTAATTCACAGCACGAATAACCTTTAGGGCAGTCATTGTTTTCAAAATTACAGTTATTCATTGTACAATATCCCTCTGTTTTACCTGGCTGCATCAGACATTTAGGAACATCACTGTTGCAATCGTTATCACTTTTACATATTGAACCAAGTGAGCCATCTAAAATATCAGATTCAGAATCTGATGATGTGACTGGTTCTGAGTCTGCAATTGTTATACATGATTCATTTTCAAATATCTGCCCATCATCACATCTGTCCTCGTCTGCTGGTGCGCATGAAAGCAAATACAAACTTAAAAGTGATAATAAAACAAAATGAAAGAGACCTGCTTTTTTTATTTTCATTGATATTGCTCCAGAATATTTTTTGAGTTTAGTATCGCAAAACAGATATAAGTTTAAAATGAATAAGTCAGGTGTCAATATTTTTTGTATGCTGCCTTTATATTACGCTTTAAATATTTTGATTAAAATATATGTTTAAAAATAGTTGATTTACTTGATTTTGAATGTTTGAAGCTTATCTTTAAGATGATTTTATTTTTAAACATTTGAATTGTTATACAGGAGATAAAAGTGACTGATAAGATACATATTGTTTGTCCAGCATGTGCCTCTGTTAATGGTGTACCACATGATAAAGATTGTTCTGTTGCAAAATGCGGAAAATGCAAAAGTGAGCTTTTCCCCAAAAGCCCAGTTTTATGTGACAGTAGGAATTTCTTGAATTATATTAACAGATCTCATCTACCGGTTGTTGTTGATTTCTGGGCTCCATGGTGTGGACCATGCAAAATGATGGGTCCACAGTTTGAACAGGCTTCTCTTTTGATGAAGGGTAAAGTGCACTTTGTTAAACTTGACACTGAGCAGTCTCCTGATATTGGGTCCATGTTCAATATAAGATCAATCCCCACAATGGCTCTTTTTAAAAAAGGGACTGAAATTGCAAGGACTTCCGGAGCAATGCAGTCAGCATATATTAACCGCTGGATTGAAGATAATATTAATAAAATTTGAGGGAGATATGTATAAACTGGTTTTATTTGTTCCGGCTTCACATAAAGAGAGTGTAAAAGATGCCCTTTTTGAAGCCGGTCTTGGAAAATATAAAAATTATGATTCCTGCTGTTTTGAGACAAAAGGAGAGGGGCAGTTCAGACCTCTTTTGGGAAGTAATCCGTTTAAGGGGGATGCAGGAATTTTGGAAAAGGCTGAAGAATACAAGATTGAAATGTTGTGCGATGATTCACTTGTGAAAACTGCAATAGAAGTAATAAAATTAATTCATCCCTATGAAGAACCGGCTTTTGAACTGTATCCCGTACGAATAAGCTGAATATTTTTTAATCACTTGGCAGATTGATTTTACAGTATTATAAATAGATAATTTTTATGGTCTTAAAAGGTTAAGACTTCTTAATAGTATACTTTCTGCGTTATAGGTGACTTATGATAATCAAGTGTCCTCAGTGTGAAACAGGTTATAATATTCCAGATCAGGTTCTTACAGAAAAACCTCGTAAAATGAAGTGCGCCAAATGTCAGCATTTGTTTACTGTTGTCAAGCGCTCTTCAATTACTCCCAAAGGATATACCGAATTTACAGGAGCACAGGAACTTCCACCGGAGTTTGCTTTTTTAAGAGCAAATCAACCTGTTGAATCTTCACCTGAACCCAAAAAAATTGTAAGCATTGACTCTGCTGAAGATACTTCTGTTGGTCGGGCACCGGCTCCTCCTCAGTCTGTGAAAAGTGATCCTGCCAATGACAGTATTTCGCAAAGTGCACCTGTCCAGGGCAAAAGCGAAATTTCAACAGATGGAAATATTTCCATTTCGTCAAACGATAATGATCTTGTTATTGGAGGGGCAAATCCTGTTGGCAGATCCATGCCTGCAACTGCCATGTTTGGCGATACAACATCCGCCTGGGAGATTGAGGCTCCTCTTGAGCTAGGGTCATATAGTATGACCCCTGAGATTCACCATAGTCGGGCCGGGCAGATCACTGGTAAAATTTTCTTTATTGCCGGATTAATGATTACAGGACTTTTGATTTTTACAGCCTACAGAAACAGCTGGACCTTTTCGATTTTTGATATTCGTGAAGAGATTGCATTTGCATTTTCTGATGAACCAACCGAAAACCTTCCTCCGGCTGTTGAAAATATTGATGTGTCTATTCTTGACAAAAAAATAGTTATGTCTCAGCAGGGTGATGCATTTTTAGTTATAGCCGGAGAGGTTGTCAATAATAATCCCGCAGTCCGTGAACATATCATTATAAGAGGAAAGTTATATGATGCTGATGGAAAACTACGTTCATCACAGAGGATGCCCTGCGGAAAAGTAATTGATGAAAAAGCTTTAAAGAAGACAGATAAAGGAGAGGCTGCAGCTCTCTTTAGAGATAACGGAGTTATTTACAACTGTTCTATTTCTTCAGATGACAGCACTCTTTTTCAAATTATTTTTGAAGATGTTCCAGACGATTATAATGCTATGTTTAATGTGAAAGTTCAGGCTGTAGCCGCTACTGATGGCAGATAGATTCTTGGATGTCAGCGTATATTACAATCGTTGATCCTTTAAATTATATTAAAAAAAATCTTGCTGTATTATTGGACTGGAAACAGCGGACCACTATGGTTTCAGAGATTATTTTAGACATTTCTCCAGAAAAAACATCAACAATGTTTCAATCATTGTGTATTGAGGCCGCAGTCGTAAAGAGTACCGAATCAGTTGTGGCTCTCCATTCTGTGTTTATAGCTCTGTTAAACGGGCAGTGGGATATTGAACATCTCATTCATACACGAGAGGCTGCTGCGGGTCAAAAGGAGATGCTCACTCTTGCCCTTCTAAACGAACCACCTTTTTTAAAAGATATTTCTGAAGATGATCCCATTGAATTTAAACAGGATTCAAGACCTCTTACCCTTGGTGAGAGAAAAGCTATGGCAGCAATACCCACCCGTAAAAATATTGAGCGCGCCATGGAGGATCCACATCCGGCAGTTGCCAGAAAATTACTAGAAAATCCTAAAGTTACTCAGAGGGACATCATTAGAATCGCCGCATCAGTGAAGATGTCTGACAGTTCACTTGCTGCAATATGCAGACACCCAAAGTGGAGAGTTCAAAAAGAGGTTCAGAGAGCTTTGATAAATAATAAAAATCTCCCTGTTGAATTTGCATTTTCTTTAATACCGTTTGTTTCGCTCATAACCTTGAGGGAGGTTAGTTATGATAAGAGATTGAGTCAGGAACTTATGGATGGGGCATTTTTAATGATTGAGCTCATGTCTAAAAATATGTGAAAATATCAACTTTGATGTTATATATATTTTTCAATCTGTTAGACATATTGTAACAGGTGTTATTAAAAGGATTTTTTATGGTTGATATTTTTGATGCTCAAAAAATTGTAAAAGCTGCAGGCTCGGTTCTGTTTGGAAAAAATGACAGAATTGAATTGGCTGTCGTTGCATTTTTAAGCGGTGGACACCTTCTGATTGAAGATGTTCCTGGAGTGGGGAAAACTACACTTGCAAAGGCAATTGCTGTATCTGTAAAAGGTAGTTTTTCGAGGATTCAGTTTACTTCGGATATGCTGCCTCTTGATATAACGGGGTTTTCAGTGATTAATAAAGATTCACAGGAACTTGTTTTTCAGAAAGGTCCTCTGTTTGCAGATTTTGTACTTGCAGATGAGATAAACAGGGCATCACCTAAAACCCAGTCGGCACTTCTTGAGGCAATGAGTGAAAAACAGATAACTATTGATTCATCAACCTACAGGCTTCCTGATCATTTTATGGTGATTGCAACTCAGAATACACATGACAATTACGGAACTTATCATCTCCCCGAATCACAGCTTGACAGATTTGCCATGCGAATAGATTTGGGGTACGCAGAACCTGAAATTGAGAAAAAAATAATTATAAATACTCAATCCGGTTTTCATAATCCTGATGTTCCTCAAGTTCTTTTTTCAAACGATGATATAAAAAGTCTCAAAGATATAGTTGATGCAGTTCATATTGATGAGTCTGTACTGAATTATATAA
>JAFGVO010000345.1 GCA_016937935.1 Deltaproteobacteria bacterium
AAGTGTAGGAGCGGCAATAATGATTTCCGGCTGCAAAGGTGGAGATTCTGCAGCAAAAAATGACCAGACAATTGAGTCAGCTCAAAAAACTGATGTTAAAAAAAATGATGCTGTAAGTGACAAAGCTGATGGTAAAAAATCAAATGGCAAGGCTCTTCTTGTTGCATTATCAACTTTTAAAAAAGATGATAACGGCAAATATGTGATTCCTGACAAAGGAGAATTACAGATTTTAACCCCCTCAGACAATGGCTGGAAGTCAGAGATGATTAAAGATAGCGAGTCAAATGTTTATCATAAAGCTCTTCAGTACAAAGATGAAGGCATTCTTTCTATTGGAGCAAATGAGGCCATGCTTAAACTCTGGAATCAAAATGATTCAAAATGGAGTTCAAAAACTCTTTGGCACACAACTTTTGGCGGAAAACAGAACAGACTCAGGGATTTTGAGAAGGCTGATTTTGATGGTGACGGAAATGAAGATCTTGCAATTGCAACTCACGATCAGGGGGTTGTTGCAGTAGTCTGGAACAGGGGAGGGAAATGGGTTCCCGAGGAGATAGATCGCCAGGCTGATATGTTTGTTCACGAGATTGAAATCGGAGATCTTGACGGCAACGGAAAGCTTGAGATTTATGCCACTCCCAGTAAACCCAATACCGCATCAGGAGTTGAGCAGGGTGGAGGAATTATCAGATTTGCATGGAATGGTGAAAAATTTGAAAAATCAGAAGTTGTTCATTACGACAAACGCCATATTAAAGAGGTTCTTGTTGCGGATGTTGATGGTGATGGAAAACCTGAATTATATGCGTCAGTAGAGGCTCAGATGGGCGAAGGTTTTAAAATTGAAGTTCCTGTTGATATAGTCCGTTTTGATTATATTGATGGTAAATTTGTTTCTAAAAAGGTTGTACAGCTTGCCGGTGAAAGATTCTGCCGCTTTTTAACTGCGGGTGATATTGACGGTGACGGTAAAAAAGAGCTGGTTGCTTCTGCTTTTTCAACGGGCATTCATGTTATAAAACAGACCGGTGAGGGTTCATACAGTGATACCGTAATAGATAAAGAGAGCGGCGGTTTTGAGCATGCCACTTACATGGCAGATATAGATGGAGACGGTAAACTTGAATTGTACGCCGCTGATGACAATCACGGTTCAATCAATCAATATGTTTATGACGGCAAAAAATATGTAAAAACCACCATCAACAAAAGATTAGTGCCCAAATCAGCAATGGTCTGGAACATCACCACAGCAAATCTTTAATCATCACTTTTATCGTTATATTTAAGGTTATCTTTAACTTTAAGATTGCTGCCTCTCAAAATTGCTCCGTTTCCAAATTTGTTTAAAACCCCGTCTAATGCAATATCGAGATTTCGGTTTTTTACTTTTTGAGGAGATTCAAAAAGCTCTCTCTGCTTTGGGGCCTCTACTAAATCAAATGCGGTGATACCGATTAGTCTGTATTTGTACTTTTTAATTTCAAACTGTTTTAATAAAATTTTAGCTGCGTCAAAGAGCTCTTTTGAGGTGTCAGCGGGCTGCAAAAGTGTCATTTGTCGGGAGAGGAGCTGAAATTTTGAGGTCTTCAGTTTTACCCGCACACCTTTGGCTTTAAGAAATTTAACCCTTAACTGGTGTGCAACATTGTCTGCGTTCTTCTGAATATAAAACAGAATTTCATTAATATTATTAGTGTCTTTTTCAAGGGTATTCTCTTTTCCAATACTCTTTGCCTCCCCTTGTTCTGTGACAGTCCTCTCGTCTATTCCATTTGCAAGGGACCATAAATGGATTCCCTTTTTTCCAAATTGATCACTGAAATATTTTTGAGGGGCTTTTCTGATGTCTCCAAATGTATTGAATCCCATTTTAATGAGCTCTTCTACAGTCTTGGGACCTGCTCCCCATAATTTAGAAACTGGTAGAGGGGTTAAAAACTCCGTGATATTTTCAGGTGTTACAATTGTTAAACCATCGGGTTTCTGCATATCGCTTGCAATTTTTGAAATAAATTTTAAAGAGGCAATGCCAACAGAAATAGTCAACCCACCTGTTGCCTCAAAAACATCATTTTTAAGTTTTTTTCCCATTTGTTCAGGAGTTCCAAATATCCTCTGTGAGCCGGACATATCTATAAAAGCTTCATCAATACTTATTGCTTCAACTGAGGGAGAAAAAGTTTTGAAAACCTCCATAATTATGCTGGAAATCTCTTTATATCGTTCCATTTTTGGAGGTATTACAATTGCATGGGGACACAGAGCAAGAGCTTTAACCATTGGCATGGCGCTTTTTACTCCAAATACTCTAGCCTCATAACTTGCTGTAGATACAACACCTCTACTGCTTCTTGACCCGATAACAACAGGTTTTCCAATGAGATCCGTATTGTCAAGCTGCTCCACTGATGCAAAAAAAGCATCCATATCAGCATGAATTATTATTTTGTCCCATATTTCTGTCATCAAAGTTCTTTTACTGTTTTTTGCTGATATTTACATTAATAAGATGATATCTTTAACATAAATGTTAATTATTTGTTGACCAAAATTAAGTTAATGACTAGGTTATGCCCCAAGAAAACCAGAACTTAAGCAGTTGATAATTGCTAATTGAATATGTTTTAGGAGAAAAAGATGAAAATTCAAAACGAAGCGTATGTTGAAATTGACTACACCTTAACTGATCAGACAGGAAAAGTTGTTGATAAATCAGAGCCCGGCAGCCCTCTTGGGTTTATTTACGGTCAGGGTCAGATCATTCCAGGGCTTGAAAAAGCCATTGCTGGAATGGGCGTTGATGAATCTAAAAATGTTGTTGTTCCTCCATCTGAAGGATACGGCGATGTGAGTGAAGAGATGTTTCAGGAGATTCCAAAAGATAATTTTCCTTCTGACAGCACTCTCACTGCAGGGCAGGAGTTTCAGGCGAATACACCCCATGGTGTTATGCGATTTGTAATTCACGAAATAAAAGATGATGCGATTGTTGTTGATTTAAATCACCCACTCGCAGGTCAGGATTTGCATTTTGATGTTAAAATTGTGACTGTTCGTGAAGCTACAGATGATGAGCTTAATCCCCATTGCAATGGCGGGCACGAATGTTCATCATGTGGTCATCATTAAATCAGGAATAAAAACTGTAATACAGTTGTTATTAGTTTTTTTGTAAACATTCCGGGTAAATTAAATTCCCGGGGAAAGAAAGAGCGGAGAATATGAATAATAAAAAAAGAGTCTTACTTTTTATCATGGCGCTTACAGTTTTAGTCATGGGCTGTGGACCTAAAAAACAGGATGCAGCAAAGGGTGATGAGGCTACAGCTAAGGCTGAAAAAGCATTGGACATTGATCTTTATATTATGTCACAATGCCCATATGGCGTACAGGCAATGCAGGCAATGACTCCGGTTGTTGAAAAATTCAAAGGCCAGGTAGGTCTTAATGTTGATTTTATTGGAAATAAAAAACCTGATGGAACATTAGGCAGTATGCATGGTGAAAAAGAGGTTCAGGGTGATATCGATCAGCTCTGTGCAAAAGAGATTAGCCATGATGCATTTTTAAAATTTGCAGAATGTGTTAATAAAACCTCAAGAGAAATTCCTGCAAATTCTGAAGCTTGTGCTAAAGAGGCAGGTATTGATGCTGCTAAATTCAAAGCATGCAGCACTGGTGACCAGGGTAAAAAACTTCTTTCTGCAAGTTTTGATAACTCTCAGAAAAAAGGCGCCACAGGAAGCCCTACTATCTTTATTGGTGGAGAATCCTACAAAGGCGGTCGTTCTCAGCAGGCAATCGAGCAGTTTATCTGTCAGAAATACGGCGAGAGCAAAAAACTTGATTACTGTAAAAATATGGAACCTGCAAAAGAGGTTAAACTTACAGTTATTACTGATAAACGCTGTGGAGCAAAATGCGATCCAGCACGTATGATTGAGAGTCTTAAATCAATTTTTATGGGTCTTAAAGCCGATATTAAAGACTGGAATGATCCAGGCGTACAGGATATTGCAAAAGCCGCCGGAATTACAAAACTTCCTGCTCTGTTCTTTGACAAAACAGTTGAAGAGGACAAGGCCGGTTATGAGCACATGAACAGATGGCTAACAAAAACAGGTGATTACTACATTGTTAAAGTAAGAGCTGATTTTGATCCAAACGCTGAAATCTGTGACAATAAAAAAGATGATACAGGCAATGGCAAAGTTGACTGTGACGATGAAACATGTGCAAATACTCTTGCTTGTCGTCCGGAGACACCAAAAAAACTTGAAGTATTTGTAATGAGTGAATGTCCTTTTGGTAAAATGGCTGTCAATGCTATGCCGGAGGTTCTTGAAGCTTTCAAAGGTGATATGGACTTTGAAGTAAATATTATTGCCAGTCAGTCTGGTGACAATGTAACTTCAATGCATGGACCTTCAGAGGTTGAAGAAGATATTAGATGGCTATGTGCTAAAAAGTATTATGCTGCCAATAACAAATATATGGATTATCTGACATGCCGTTCATCAGCTGCTAAAACTGATGACTGGAAAGCATGTGCAACTGGTCCAATTAAAGCTGCAGTAATTGAAAAATGTGCAACAGGAGATGAAGGTAAAGCTCTTATTGTAGAGAATATCAAAATTGCCAACGGTCTTGGAATCGGTGCCAGCCCAACATGGCTTGTTAATGGAAAAACACAGTTTAGCGGTGTTACTCCTAAAGCTGTTCAGGATAATTTCTGTAAAGCAAATGCCGGTTTAAAAGGTTGTGAAACACCTCTTAGCGACGATCGTAAAACAAAAGCGCCTGCAGGTTCCTGCGGCGGCTGATTTACAAAAAAGACAGCTCGTCTGACTTTCCTTTTACACTAAATAAATACAAATATTTATTGGACAACCTCATTTTAGTGATGTATTCCTATTTCAGTATAAAAATTCAATTTAGTTGAAGGTATCGTTTAAATAATTTAATCGCAAGATAAACGGGAGGAATTATGGAACAGAAAATAGAGTTTGGTCCCGCTTATGCCATGAGTACAATCAGCCTTGAACCGGGTGAGAGTATTACTGTTGAAGCAGGTTCAATGGTTGGCATGAGTGACGGCTTACAAATTAAAACTTCAATTGGCGGAAATAAAACCGGATTTTTTGGGAAAGTATTAAACTTTCTATCCGCATTTATTCGTAAACTTCTTGGTGGAGAAAGTTTCTTTTTAAATACCTACACTCCACCCGAGGGTCAGCCTGGACAAATACTGGTTGCACCTGCACTGTCTGGAGATATTATTCACTACAATCTTGATGGTAATAGATCTCTGATTATTCAGGCAACAAGTTATCTTGCATCATCTGGTGATGTTGAGATTAAGACAAAATTTGGGGGAATTAAAAGTCTTTTCTCTGGAGAAGGTGCATTCTGGCTAAATGCTAAAGGTACCGGAGACATCTGGGTTAACTGCTATGGTGCAATTCATGAGATCGATGTTGAAGGTAAATATACAGTTGATACAGGCCATATTGTAGCATTTGATGATACACTTGATTATAAAATCAAGGGCGCCGGAGGACTGAAATCAACACTGTTAAGTGGTGAAGGACTGGTATGTGAGTTCAACGGTAATGGTAAACTGTTTATTCAATCCAGAAATCTTGACAGCATGGTTGGGTGGATAACACCCAGATTGCCAGCTTAGGCATAAACGAAGGGAGTTTTAATATGCATTTTGATATTCAATTCAGTCCGGCCTATGCTCTGGCAATTGCCAGACTTGAGCCAGGAGACAAGGTAATGGCCGAAAGTGGCGCTATGGTAACTCAGGACGCACATATCCGAATGGAGACAAGTGCTTCTGCGGGTAAAGGAGCAAAGGGATTTTTAAAAGGTCTTGGACGCTCTCTCTTTTTGGGTGAATCCTTTTTCAGAAATACATTCCATGCGGATAATAGTGCAGGTGAGGTTACATTTGCACCGTCTCTACCAGGGGATATTATGGTTTATGATATGGCCGGGACTGACCTTATTATTCAGCAGCAGTCATATCTCGCATCTGGAACAGGTGTGGAAATTGAAACTAAATGGGGCGGATTTAAAAGCTTTTTCGGTGAGGGGAAAATGTTCTGGATTAAAGCATTCGGAACTGGTCCACTTGCTCTTAATGCATTTGGCGCAATAAAAGAGATCGAAGTTGATGGCAGTTTTATTATTGACACAGGTCACATCGTTGCATTTGAACCATCTCTAAGTTTTACAATTAAAAAAGTTGGTTCATGGTTTTCAACATTCTTTTCATCAGAAGGTCTTGTATGCCGCTTTGAAGGAAAAGGTAAACTCTATATTCAGTCACGTAATCCGGCTGAATTTGGCAGTCTCCTTGGGGGTAAATTACCTCCAAGAGAGAAGTAATGGGAGGTATAATATGACTTTTGAAATTAAGAGTTCACCTGATTTTGCTATTATCGACTGTAATCTTGAAGATGGTGAATCAATTGTTGCCGAATCAGGTGCTATGGTTTCCATGTCTCCCAATATTGAGATGAAAACAGAAGCTCGTGGCGGTATATTTGCTGCTGCAAAAAGAAAACTATTAGGTGGAGAGTCAATCTTTCAAAATACATTTACTGCAAAAGGCGGAAAAGGTCACCTTATGTTGGCTCCTGGTTGTCCAGGTGATGTAATATCTTTTGAACTGGATGAGGGAAGATCTTTGTTTATTCAGTCATCTGCGTATGTGGCAGCTACTCCAGGCGTTATACTTGATACAAAATGGGGTGGGGTAAAGGGCTTTTTCTCTGGAACAGGAATGTTTCTTTTGAAGGCAACCGGTCCTGGAACTGTATTTGTGGCTTCATATGGTGCTGTATATCCTAAAAAAGTTGATGGAGAGTATATAGTAGATACAGATCACATTGTGGCTTTTCAGGACAGTGTTGAGTATTCAATTACCAAAGTTGGCGGAATTAAATCCCTCTTTTTGGGTGGTGAAGGACTCGTTGCTAAATTTAATGGCAGCGGAATGGTTTATGCTCAGACCAGAAGCCCGGGTCAGCTTGCAGGATTTTTACACCCGTTTCGCCGTGTAAAAAATAATAACTAGCCTCTTTAATTTTTCTTTAATTTTTTTATATTTATTTATACTGTAATAACAAATCTTTTTTGTTTTTTATGGTGAGAACCATCCAGTCACTCATGGCCTCTAACTGGGACCTATTTCTGGCGACCAATACAGCGGCACTCAATCCGAACAATGTAACCCGGACACAGTTACCAGACAGTTATCGGACGGAGGCCTATCAGTTTAATTTAACACCGATTCCGGACGGAGGGCATCTGAGTTTATTCTTAACTGGCACAATTAACCGGCACAGCCCTGTCAATCGCGCCAGTTGTGCCACTTTTTTAGCCTCAAAGTCCAACCGATCCAGGACGGAGGCCCACGTGCATGTGGATAAAGTTTAATAATTACAG